>DASUAD010000001.1:0-2415 GCA_035763965.1 Thermoanaerobaculia bacterium
CGTCAGCAGCTTTCCGAATCCCTTCCCCTTCAGCATCGAGTCGAGCTTCGCGAAGCGGGTCGTCGTCAGCGGGCACGCCGTCGCGATCGGGCAGCGCGTGTAGAGGAAGGTCACCGCGAGCGGCTCGCCGCGCATCTGCGACAGGCGGACCGCGCGGCCGGTCTGGTCGGTGAGTGTGAAGTCGGGGATGCGATCCCCCACCGCGACGCCGCGGTTGGGCTGCGGGGTGACCGCGGATGACCGCGGCGAAGCGGTGGACGCTGGCAACGCCGGGGCCGTCGGCACGAACCCCTTCGTCAGAATTTCCTGGAGCCAGTACTCTTCGGAATCATAGGCGTCCACGACGAGCTTCGCCTCGATCCGGTCCCCCTCGTGCAGGATCTCGAAGACCTTCGGATCGTCTCGTACCGGGAAGACCATCGTCATCGCTTCCATGAACCCGGGCACGGCTTCGTGCTCGACGGTGATCTCGCGGCTCGGGGCGTCGACTTTGCGCACGATGCCGCGGAGCTCGTAACGCTTCGACGTGGCCGCGGAGGCGGCCGGCCTGTAGGCCTCCTTCTCACCCTTCCGACACGAGATCGGCCCGAGGAGGAGAAGGATCGCAAGGATGGCGGCGGCACGAGTCGTCACGATGGCCTCCTTAATACGCGGGCCGCGGGGCGGTTATTTCCGGGTTTACCGGGAGTTAAGGTATCTCGAACGTCAGCGAGGCCCAGAGGCTTTCCCAGTCGGCGCCCGATTCCTTTGTCGCCGGGATCATGTGCACGGCCTTGACCAGCCAGACTCCGGCCGGCGCGAGGTCGAACGCGACGCGGCCCGTCCCGTCGCTGCGGGCGGAAAAGCGCTTTCCGGGGTCGTCCCGGTTCATCGCGACCACGAGCGCACCCGACAGAGGCTTTCCCTCGAAGAGGATGCGGAACGGCATCGAGCGGCCACCGCCCGTCAGCTTCGGACTCATCTCCGGCACGAGCTCCAGGCGCAGACCGAGCGCCCGGTCGTAGCCGCCGGCGCCCGCGCCGTTCACGTCGAGGAGCGACTTCGCGCACCGCGAGTAGATTTCGTTGCCCGGCTTCAGCGACTCTCCGCGTGCCGCGCGGGTCGCGATGATTCTCTCGAGCCCTTCTTCCTTCAGGTACTGCTCGAACTTCTCCGCCGGGAGCTCATGCGAATTCGGGCGGCTGCGGTATCCGACCACGACCCAGCCGGGCTCACCGATCTGCGCGACGCCCGCAGGATCGCGTCCCGTGATGCCTTCGACCGGCTTCACGCCGGCGCTCGAGGCCGCGACGAACTTCTCGATCAGCCCGGGCCTGCGCGGGACCGGATCGCCGCGGAACCCCTGGCCCACGCGCAGCGCGAGCCCGACCGTTTCGCCCACCTGCGGGCGATAAGTCGTCGGCTCGACCCAGAAGTCGTGCGCGAGGAGACGTGCCGCCGCCAGGAACGGCAGCACCGCCGCACCTCTTCTCATCGCGCGAGGAATTCGGCGAGCCGCTTCGGGTCGAGGTTCCCGCCGCTCCAGATGACGCCGACGCGTTTTCCGGAGAAGACCGCCTTCCGGTGCCGGACGGCCGCCGCGCCCGCGATCCCCGAAGGCTCCACGAGGACCTTCATGCGCTCGAGCGTCCAGGACAGCGTCTCGATCATCTCGACGTCGGATACGAGGAGAACCCGCGCGACGGTTCTCTGGATGATCGGGAAAGTCAGCTTCCCGACGCAGGGGACCTGGAGGCCGTCGGCGATCGTGCGCGGAACCGGGATCGTGACGCGCTCCCCCTTCTCGAGCGACTTCGCGACATCGTCCGCGGTCTCCGGCTCGACCCCGTAGACGGTGATCTGCGGCCGCAGGTGTTTCGCCGCAGTCGCGGAGCCCGCGATGAGTCCCCCGCCCGAGACCGGGACGAGCAGGAAATCCAGGTCCGGGACGTCTTCGAGGAGCTCCGCCGTCGCGGTGCCGGCGCCCGCCATGATGAGCGGGTCGTCGAACGGCGGCACGAGGAGCGCGCCGCGCTCCCGCACGATCCGTTCGCCGATCTCCTCGCGGTCACCGCCGTACCGGTCGTACTGGATGACATCCGCGCCGTAGCCGCGCGTCGCCGCGAGCTTCGCCGCCGGCGCGTCGTTCGGCATCACGATCGTCGCTTTGACGCCGAGGAGCTTCGAGACGAGGGCGACCGCCTGCGCGTGGTTGCCGGATGAGTAAGCGACCACCTCGGAGAAGCTCCCCCGCTCCTGCTCCGCGCGGATCTTGTTGTACGCGCCGCGGAACTTGAACGCGCCCGCGCGCTGCAGGTTCTCCGCCTTGAAGAAGACGGTCGCTTCCGCGGCTTCGTCGAACTGTCGGGAATGGAAGACCGGCGTCCGGTGCGCGACGCCCCCGATGCGTTGCTGCGCCTCGGTGATGTCGGCCCA
>DASUAD010000002.1:0-3048 GCA_035763965.1 Thermoanaerobaculia bacterium
CGGGCGCTGGCGGGAAGCGTCGCCGCCTCTCGTCGTCTCCGACTACGAAGGAGTCAACGCCCCGCCGATCCTCTACGACCGGTCCCTCTTCGCCGAGCTCGGCGCGATGGAGGGGGAAGGTTGCGGCAAGCAGGTCGTGAAGAGGCATCGGAGCGAAGCGGTGGCCGTCTCCTGGCCGGCCGAGGCGCTTTCCGACGTGGACGTCCCCGAGGACTACGAGCGGCTCCGGTCCGGGATCACCGCGGAATAGCTCCGATGCGCCCCGACCTCCTCGTCCTCGCCGCCGATCTCGTCGCCCGCGGCGAACCGTTCGCGCTCGCGACCGTCGTTCGACGGGAAGCCCCGTTCTCCGGCCAGTCCGGGGACATGGCGGTGGTCACGCCCGACGGAGCTTTCCGCGGATGGGTGGGGGGGAGCTGCACGAAGCCGGTCGTCGTCGCCGAAGCGCTGCGCGCCCTTTCGGACGGCGCGCCGCGACTGATCGCGCTGACGCCGGATCCCTCGACGGATCACCGAAAAGGGATCGCAGTTTTTCCGATGACGTGTCACAGCGGAGGTAGCGTGGACGTCTACATCGAGCCCGTTCTCCCGGCGCCGAGGCTGGTGATCTTCGGCCTCTCTCCGATCGCGCGGGCGCTCTCCCGCCTCGGCAAGGCCATGGGCTACGCGATCGATGCGGCCGACCCCGAGGCCGACCGCGCTTCGTTCCCCGAGGCGGATCGCGTGGGGGCGGAGGCGAAGGGATCCCTCGGCCAAACCTCGCGTCGCTTCGCGGTCGTCGCGGCGATGGGGGAAGGGGACGAGGAGTCGGTGCTCGCCGCGCTCGCGCTCGAACCCGCATACCTGGGCGTCGTGGCGAGCGCGAAGCGGTTCGGCCAGATGCGCGAGACGCTCACGGCCCGCGGCGCGTCCCGCGAGTCGCTCGACCGCATCCACAACCCCGCGGGTCTCGACATCGGCGCGCGGACGCCCGAACAGATCGCGCTCTCCATCCTCGCCGAGATCGTGCAGACGGAGAGCCGGCGGGCCGGGGCAGGCGAGCCGGCCGAAACCGCGGTCCCATCGCCTGCGCGCGAAGAGCGCGACCCGGTCTGCGGAATGACCGTCGCCGTCGCGACCGCGGCGGCCCGCGCCGAGCTCCACGGCCGCACCTACTACTTCTGCTGCCCCGGCTGCCGGGAGCGTTTCCTCGCGGCTCCCGAGCACTATCTCGCCGCCTCCCGGCCCGGTGCCTCGCGATGAGACCCGAGATCCGCGCCATGCAGGAGGCGATGGAGCAGCACGGCTACATCGCCGGGCCCGAGATCGCGACCGCGGTGTTCCTCGCGAAGGA
Organism: Thermoanaerobaculia bacterium; assembly: GCA_035763965.1. Taxonomy (GTDB): domain Bacteria; phylum Acidobacteriota; class Thermoanaerobaculia; order UBA5066; family Gp7-AA6; genus Gp7-AA6. The sequence goes on from DASUAD010000002.1 coordinate 1,334, forward strand.
GATGCGCAAGCCGCTCCTGGTCGAGGGGGAGGCCGGAGTCGGGAAGACCGAGATCGCGAAAGTGCTCGCGCGAATCCTCGACACCGAGTTGATCCGCCTCCAGTGCTACGAAGGACTGGACGTCTCGACTGCGCTTTACGAGTGGAACTATCAGCGCCAGATGCTCCGCCTGCGCATGGCGGAGGACGAAGGACGCGCTCCGGACGAAATCGAGCAGATCATCTTCGGCCGCGACTACCTCCTCGAGCGCCCGCTGTTGAAGGCGATCAGCCGTCGCGAGGGACCGCCTGTGCTCCTCGTGGACGAAGTCGATCGCGCCGACGACGGGTTCGAGGCATTCCTCCTCGAGATCCTGTCGGACTTCCAGGTCACGATCCCGGAGCTCGGCACCATTCGCGCGGAGCACGTGCCGTACGTCATCCTCACCTCCAACGGCAGCCGGGAGCTCGGTGACGCCCTGCGGCGACGCTGCCTCTACCTCTACATCGAGCATCCGAGCCTGGAGAAGGAGGTCCGGATCATCCGCGCGCAGGTTCCCGGAGCGAGCCGACGTCTCGCCGAGGAGATCGGCCGGTTTCTCCAGGCGTTGCGGGCGCGCCCGCTCGCGAAGTCTCCCGGCGTCGCGGAGACGATCGACTGGGCGAAGGCTCTCATCCGTCTGCACCGCGATCACCTCGACCCCGAGACGGTCGAGGAGACCCTGGGGTGCGTCCTGAAAGACCGGCACGACGTGTCCGGGATGACGGGCGCCGAGCTCTCTTCCCTCGTGCGTGAGGCGCGCGAGATCGAGGTCGCCGCGCCGTGAGCGGAGAGGACCTCGTCGTCCAGCTCGCCCGCTTCGCGTGGGAGCTTCGCGAACGCGGCATCGCGACCGGGCTCGCCGACGAGGTGGACGCCGTCGCGGCGCTCACGTTCGTGGACCTCTCGGACCGCGCCGAAGTGCGCCGCGCCCTTCTGACCGCGCTCAAGATCCGCCCGCGCGACCGCGCCGGTTTCGACGAGCTCTTCGCGCGCTTCTGGGCCGCGGAGAGCCCGGGGGAGACTCCGGCTCGGGATCCGGCGGCGCCCGGCCGCGTCCCTCCGGTCGCACGCTCGGCCGGAGGAGCGACGACCGGGGCGGGCGCCGGACCCCGCGCGAGCGTCCCCGACGGGACGATTCCGGGCTACAGCGCCGAGGCCCTTCTCCGCCGCAAACCGTTCGACGAGTGCTCCGCCGCCGATCTGGCCGCGATGGAGCGGCTCCTCGAACGGCTCGCGTCGAGACTCGCGACGCGCCGGAGCCGCCGCCTCGTGCCCTCACCCGCCCGCGGCGCGGCCGACCTGAGGCGCAGCTTCCGGCGCGTCGTCGGGACGGGCGGGGAGTTCCTGACGCTCGCGCGGCGGACGCGTGCGATCGAGCAGCCGAGGCTCGTGGTGCTCTGCGACACGAGCGGCTCGATGGACTCGCACAGCCGCTTCCTGCTCGCGTTCGTGCTGTCGTTGAAGCGGGCGGCGCGGCGCACCGAGATCTTCGCGTTCAACACGTCTCTCGTCCGGCTGACTCCGTGGATCTCGCCGCAGAAGATCGGACCGACGCTCGAGCGGCTCGCGGCCGGCGTGCCGGACTGGTCGGGAGGGACGAGGATCGGAGAGTGCCTCTCCGAGTTCGTCGCGCGCTACCAGGACGCGATGGTCGACTCGAAGACCGTCGTCCTGATCTTCAGCGACGGCCTGGA
>DASUAD010000003.1:0-2628 GCA_035763965.1 Thermoanaerobaculia bacterium
GTGCCGCCCCTCCGGTGAACGCCACGTCGCGATGCATGCCGTCCTCCTCCTATGCTGCCCCGGCGCGGCGCACCGTCGGTTTCGCCGCCTTCTTCGGGCGGGCGCGGCCCGCGCCTCCGCCCTTGCCGACGCTCCGGCGGAGCGCCTCCATGAGGTCCACGACGTTCTCCGGCGCCTTCGTCTCCGTCAGCGCGAACTTCCGCTTCGAGGCGAGGAGCTTCTCGAGCGCGCGGCGATATTCGTTCGGGTGCTGGGTCGGGTCCCACTCTTCGGTCGACATCTGGTCGATCAGGAGCCGCGCCATCTTCACCTCGGCGGACCGCTTTTCCGGAGCCGGAATCGGAAGATCGTTCGGGTCCCGCAGCTCCTCGAACGAGCGCATGACGTCGAGCGCGAGCGCTTTCTTGCCGGGCAGCAGAGCCGCGAGAAGCGGCCGGGTGCGCAGGTAGAGCCGCGTGATTCCCACCCGGTTCGCGTCGGTGAGGGCGTCTCGCAGCACCGCGTACGCTTTCTCCCCGCCCTTCTGGGGGGCGAGGTAGTACGGCGTCTCGAACGAGAGCGGGTTCAGAGACGCGAACTCGACGAACTGGATCACGTCGATCGTGCGGTCGCCCTCGCCGACTTTTTCCTGCACCTCGTCCAGCTCCTCGGCTTCGATGACCGAATATTTGCCCTTCGAGACCTCGAAGCCCTTTACGATCTCGTCGTTGGGTACCTCGACGTCTTCCTTGCTGCAGAACTTCTTGTATCGGATGGGGGCCATGTCCTTTCGGTGCAGGAGCCGGAAGGAAACGTGCTCGGAAGCCTCGACCGCCGAGTAGAGACCCACGGGAATCGAAATCAGTCCGAAGGTGAGGTGACCGCTCCAGATGGCTCTCATCGTTGCTCTCCACCAAGGGTAATAGCAACGGACCTGCCAGTCTTCCCGCGCCCGTGCCGGCGGGGCCGGAAAAAAGCCCCGTTTCCGGGTCCGGCGCTCGCCCCGGGTCGCAGCGCACGACGGATCGGCCGCTCGCATCCGATCGCCGTGCGACTCGATCAGGGATTCGATCGAGGACGAGGAGCCCCTGCCCGGCTCGATAACGAGGACCGTCTCGTTGACTCCCTCTCGGAGACGGGTTCCTCTTGTCCCGGCTCGTCGCGACCCTCCCCGGGAGTCCGGATCGGAATGTAGAGCGAGAAGTGGCTCCCTTTCCCGGGCTCGCTGACGACGTCGACGAACCCGCTGTGGCTGTTGGCGATCCCGTAGACGACCGCGAGGCCGAGGCCCGAGCCGTGTTCCTTCCCCTTCGTGGTGAAAAACGGCTCGAAGATCCGGTTCCGCGTCTCTTCGTCCATTCCTTTGCCGTCGTCCACGACCCCGACGCAGACGTATCGATCTGCGCGGGCGTCGGGAATGCGCTGGAGGTCCTTCCGATGTGCCACCGCCGTCGTGAACCGGACGCATCCGCCGTCGGGCATCGCGTCGCGGGCGTTCACTGCGAGATTGAGGAGCGCCTGGTGGAGCTGGGTGGGGTCGGCCTCGATGGTCGGCAGCTCCGGCGCCAGGTCGAGAAGGATGCGCATCGAAGGGGGGAACGTCTCGCGGATCATCGAGGCGAGCTCGGTGACGACGGCGTTGACGTCCACCGGCTCGAACCGGATCGTTTCCTTGCGGGCGAACGTCAGAAGCTGGCGGACGAGACCCGCTCCCCTCTGCACGGCTTTTTCGATCGCCTCCGCGCTCTGGGCGCGCCTCGCCGAATCCCCGCTTTTGGCGAGGAGGGAGCTGTAGGCCGAGATGATGTTCAGGATGTTGTTGAAGTCGTGGGCGATCCCCCCGGCGAGCCGTCCGATCGACTCCATCCTCTGCGCGTGACGCAGGTCTTCTTCGAGGCGCATCCTTTCGGTCATGTCGCGCATGTACGACTGAACGATCGTGCGGCCGGCCGCCGAGTAGACGCTGCTGATCTTCTCGACCAGAACGATGCGACCGTCGCGGGTCCGCATCGCAACGTCTGCGGAGAACCGGTAGCCGTTGGCCACAGTTTTCCGGAATCGCTGCTGAACCCCCACGGGATCGACGTAGAGCGGCAAGTCCCAGACGCATCTTCCGACGAGCTCCTCGCGCGGAAAGCCGAAGACCTCGGTGACGAAAGGGTTCGCGTCGAGGATCTCGCCCGTCACCGCGTCGAGGAGCCAGATCGCCTCGCGCGCCGTCTCGAAGAGGAGGCGGTAGCGCGTTTCGGAGGCCTGGAGGGCGGCCGTGGCGCGTCGGGCCTCGGTCACGTCTTTGATCGCGATCAGCACGAGCGGCTCGGTGTCCCCCGGGAGACTGAGACGCCGGGCGCTTCCAACCAGGGTCTTTCGGCCGAGACCCGGAAATTCGACCTGGAACTCGTAGTCCCGGACGCTTTCTCCTTCCGCCGCCACCCGATGGAGCAGGGCGCGGATCGCGGGTTGCGAGTCCGCCCACCCGCCCCCGAGCTCCAAGAGCCGCTCGCCTTCGGCCTCGGTCGGAGAGATCCCGAAAGTCTCGTGGAAAACGGAGTTCGCCCTGCGGATCCGGAGCTCCCGATCCAGGATGATCAGGGACTCCTGCATCGTCTCGACCAGCGCCTCGGCATAGTCGTTGGGCAGGGGCTGCTT
>DASUAD010000004.1:0-3754 GCA_035763965.1 Thermoanaerobaculia bacterium
GCGGCCGCCAGCTACGAGGCCCGGGCGTTCGGGGTCCATTCGGCGCTGCCGATGTCGCGAGCGGTCCGGCTCTGTCCGCACCTCGTCATCGTGCGGCCCGACTTCGGCAAATACGGCGAGGCGTCACGGCAGGTGTTCGCGATCTTTCGCGAGGTCACGCCGCTCGTCGAGCCGCTCTCGCTCGACGAGGCGTTCCTCGACGTCACGGAGAACTCGTGGGGAGAGCCCTTCGCCGTGGACGTCGCGCGGCGCATCAAGGCGAGGATTCGCGATGAAACCGGGCTCACGGCGTCGGCCGGCGTCGCCCCCAACAAGTTCCTCGCGAAGATCGCATCCGGCTGGAGGAAGCCGGACGGCCTGACGGTGATCTCGCCCGACCGGATCGAGCGGTTCCTCGCGGAGCTGCCGGTCGACGCCCTCTGGAGAGTCGGCCCGGTGACGGCGAGGAAGTTCCGCGCGGCCGGCATCAACCGCCTCGTGGACGTCCGGACGATGGAGGAGGATCGGCTGCGGTCGATCGTCGGAAGCTGGGCGGAGGGACTGCGGCGGCTCGCCTTCGGCGAGGACGACCGGCCCGTCACGCCGAACCACGAGCGCAAGTCGATCGGCTGCGAGGAGACGTTCGCTCGCGACCTCGAGGACCGGAACGAAATCCGGAGGGAGCTCGAGACGCTCGCCCGCCACGCCGCCGCCGCGCTCGTGCGGCGACGCCTCCTGGCGCGGACGGTCGTGTTGAAACTGCGCTACTCGAACTTCGAGACGATCACGCGCAGCGATACGCGCCAGCCGCCGACCTGTTCCGAGGAGGAGATCGTGGCACGCACGGTGGCGCTGCTCGAAAAAACGGAAGCCGGGAAGCGTCGGGTGCGGCTCCTCGGCGCGTCGCTCCACGGCCTGACCGAGGAAACCCCTCCGGCGGAGGAGCCGTCGAATCCTCCCGCTCCCCAACTCGAGCTTCCGGTCGAGTGACGGCACCGCCGATCGAACCGTTCGAGATCCACGTCCCGGAGGAGGCGCTTGCCGACCTGCGCGAGCGGATCGCCCGCACGCGCTGGCCCGACGAGATTCGGCACAGCGGCTGGGAGTACGGAACGAACCTTGCGTACGTCAGAGAGCTCCTCGACTACTGGGCGAACGACTTCGACTGGCGCGCGCAGGAGAAACGTCTGAATTCCTTCCGCCACTATCGCGCATCGGTGGACGGGCTGCGCCTGCATTTCCTCCATGAGCGGGGCCGCGGTCCCTCGCCGATGCCTCTGCTTCTGCCGCACGGCTGGCCGAGCACCTTCTTCGAGATGACGAAGCTCGTGCCGCTGCTGACGGACCCGGCGGCGCACGGCGGGGATGCGGCCGACTCGTTCGACGTCGTCGTTCCGTCCCTTCCGGGCTGCGGGTTTTCCGAGCGGCCGCGCGACCCCGGAATGCACAAGACGCGGATGGCCGGGCTCTTCGCGATTCTGATGTCGGACGTGCTCGGATACCCGAGGTTCGCGGCGCGTGGCGGCGACATCGGCGCGGGCGTCGTCTCCCTGCTTGCACTCGACTACCCGGAGCGGATGATCGGGATCCACATCTCCGACGTCTATCGGCCCTATCTCGGGCCGGGTGCGCGCGTTTTCACCGACGCCGAGCGGAAGTTCTTCGAGGAGGAGCGCCTCTGGATGGATCGGGAAGGCGCTTACGACCGTATCCAGGCGACGAAACCGCAGACGCTCGGATACGGCCTCGCCGACTCCCCCGCCGGTCTCGCGGCGTGGATCGTCGAGAAGTTCCGGAGCTGGAGCGACTGCGGCGGCGAGATCGAACGACGCTTCGGGAAGGACGAGCTGTTGACGAATCTCACGATCTACTGGGTCACGAACACGATCAACTCCGCCAACCGGCTCTACTTCGAGCGCGACCGGGAACCCCGCGCGCTCGGACCACAGGACCGCGTCCGGGTTCCGACGGCGGTATCGATCTTTCCGGGCGACATCGACCATCCGCCGCGCGAATGGGCCGAGCGCGTCTACGACGTCGTGCGCTGGACCGAGATGCCGCGCGGCGGTCACTTCGCGGCGCTCGAGGAGCCGGGGCTTCTCGCCGAAGACTTGCGCGAGTTCTTCCGGCCGCTCCGGAGGTCAGGGGTTCAGAAGGCGCCGGATCGCGTTCAGTAGAGTCTCCGCGAACAGGTCCGGCGCCGCCGAGGCGGTCGAGGCCGGCACGAAAAGGGGACAGATTTATTTTTCGACTCCGGCGCTTCGGTCCAACTTCCTGATCGGCAAAATAAATCCGTCCCCTATTTCAGCCACCTCGCGAGCCAGCCGAGCACCTCGCCGTACCAGAACTTCGAGTTCTGCCCCTTCAGGACCCAGTGGTTCTCGTCGGGGTAGTAGACGAGCCGCGCGGGGACGCCCTTCGTCTTCAGCACGCCGTAGAGCGCGAGGCCCTGCGTGACCGGCACGCGGAAGTCCCGCTCGCCGTGGATCACGAGCATCGGCGTATTGAAGTTCTTCGCGTACCGGTCCGGGCTCCAGCGCTCGATGTTCTCGAGGTTCGTGAATGGATACCCGCCGTACGAATGCTGGCGCCCGTAATACGCGTCCGATGCAGACTGCCCGAGCAGGCTGTAAACGCCGGCGTGCGAAACGAGCGCCTTGAAACGGTCGGTGTGCCCTTCGATCCAATCCACCATGAACCCGCCGTAGGAGCCGCCGGCGGCCGCCATGCGGCTCTCGTCTACGGAACCCTTCGCGATCAGGAAGTCCGTCGCCTTCATGACGTCGGTGAAGGGCTTGTCCGGGTGGGCGCCCAGGATGGACTCGACCCACTTCTGTCCGAAGGAAGACGAGCCGTGGAAGTTGACCATCGGCACGATGTAGCCCGGCGCCGCGAACGCCTGCGGGTTCCAGCGGAAGCTGAAACCGTCGCCGAACGTCCCGACCGGGCCGCCGTGGATCATGTGGACGAGCGGGTACTTCTTCTTCGCGTCGAAGCCCGGCGGGTAGACGACGAACATCTGCACCTCGTCCCCGTCCGCGCCGGGGAACGTCACGTCTTCGACATTCCCCCAGTCGATCCGCGACACGAGGTCGTCGTTGACGTGGGTGAGCGCTCGATACCCTGTCCCATCGAGCCGCACGACGGCGAGCTCCGGCGGCTGCGTCATCGAATGCCACTGGAAGACGACCTGGCCGTCGCGCGAGACCTCGGCGCCGGCGGTCGTCCCGCCGTGACGGATCTCCTTCGGCGCGCCGCCTTTCGCCGGGATCGCGTAAAGGTTCGTCCGCGCACGCGACTCGGCGTGGAAGACGATCGTGCGCCCGTCCGGCGACCAGGACCAGCCGCCCGCCGAGACGTCGAACGTCTCGGTCAGGACGTTCGTGCGCCCGCTCGCGACGTCCATCAACGCGAGGCGTGTGCGGTCCGGCCAGCCGTCCGCCTTGACCTCGACACCGTAAGCGATCGCCCTGCCGTCGGGTGAGAACACCGGGTCGGTGTCGTCGGCGGCGTTCGCCGTCGTCAGGTTCCGGACCTCTCCGCCCGCGGTCGGCACGAGGAAGACGTCCCGGTTCAGCTTCTCGTACGGCGCGGGCGTCGAGTTCGCCTCGAAGGCGATCCACGCGCCGTCGGGCGACACGTCGAAGCTCCCCGTTCCTTCCTGAAGGCCGAAGAGCCTCTTCGAGCCGGGCAGCAGATCCGTGACCTTCTTCGATGCGACGTCCACGACGAAGATGTGCGGGAACTCGTCGTCCGTCAGCCAGCGGTCCCAGAA
>DASUAD010000005.1:0-5693 GCA_035763965.1 Thermoanaerobaculia bacterium
ACTTACACCGGGGAGGAGTACCGGTTCCGCGATCCGGGCTGGAAGAACGGCGACCACAAGCTGGTGGACGAGGCGACCGAATATTTCCGTCAGGCGTTCCCGAATCTGTTCTTCAGCCAGCGGGCGGTGAACGAGCTGTAAGGCGATGAGGCGGCGTTTCCGGGCCCTCGAGGTGACGCGGGCCTAGAATCGTCGGTGAAAAGGTGACTCTCCCGGCGGGCACTCGCCTGGGACCCTACGAGATTCTCTCGCCTCTCGGCGAGGGTGGCATGGGAGAGGTCTACCGCGCCCGCGACACCCGGCTGGCGCGCGAAGTCGCAGTCAAAGTCCTTCCCGACCGTTTTGCCAGCGATTCTCTGGCGCTTACGCGGTTCGAGCGCGAGGCGCGTGCGATCGCGGCGCTCGCTCACCCGAACATCCTCGACGTCCACGACTTCGGAAGCGAACGGGGAATCAGCTATCTCGTCACGGAGCTGCTCGAAGGGGAAACTTTGAGCTCCCGTCTCTCCGGTGTCCCGCTGCCCTGGCGCACCGCATGCGAGATCGGATTGGCGATCGCCGAGGGCCTGGCTTTCGCGCACGAGCATGGAATCGTGCACCGGGACCTGAAGCCCGGAAACGTGTTTCTGACGTTCGACGGCCGCGTCAAGATCCTCGACTTCGGCCTCGCCCGTCTCGACGCCCCCGAGCCGACGGGGAACCTGGAGAGCTCCCCGACGACGCCGGTCGCGACCGAGACGGGCGCCCTCATGGGAACGGTCGGTTACATGTCGCCCGAGCAGACCCGCGGAAAGAAAGCCGACGCGCGCAGCGACATCTTTTCTCTCGGCTGCATCCTCTACGAGATGGTGACGGGCCGGCGGGCGTTCGCCGGTGGTAGCGCCGCGGAGATCCTCGCGGCGATTTTGCGGGAGGAGCCGACCGATCCGAGCGATCTGGTCCAGGGAATCCCGGGGCACTTTCGCCTCGTGATCATGCGCTGTCTGTCGAAGTACCCGGAGAGCCGGTTCCAGTCCGCGCGGGACCTCGCCTTCGCTCTGAAGGTCTCGGACACCGAAGCGGGTCCCGCAGTCGCCGCGCGGCCGCTGCGCGCGCGGCCGACCAGAGCCCTGCTCCTCGCCGGCGCTGGTTCGATCGTTGCGGCGCTTGTCGCGTTCGGCATCTATGCCTGGGTGCATCGGCCCGGGCCGATCGATTCGCTGGCGGTTCTGCCCTTCACGAACGGGAGCAGCGACCCGAACGCCGAGTACCTGAGCGCGGGAATCACGGAGAGCGTGATCAACAGCCTCCTGCAGCTGCCGCGCCTGCGCGTGATTCCTCGAGCCTCGGTCTATCAATACAAAGGGGGCCAGGACCCGTTGAAGGCGGGAAGGGAATTCGGGGTGCGAGCCGTGCTGACCGGAAAGGTCTCGCTGATCGGCGACAGCCTCGTCGTCCAGGCCGAGCTCACGGACGTCAAGAGCGCGTCGGCGCTCTGGGGGAAACGCTTTCAAGAGCAGTTGTCGGACGCGTTCACGGTGCAGGAGAGCATCGCCCAGGAGATCGTGAAATCGCTGCGCCTCAAGCTCTCGGGGGAAGAGGAACAGCTGCTCACCAGGCGTTATACACAGGACGCCGAAGCCTATGAGCTGTACCTGAAGGGGCGCTTCTACTGGAACAAGCGCACTCCGGAGGGAATCGCGAAGAGTATCGAGGTCTTCGAGCAAGCGATCGCGCGCGATCCGAATTACGCCCTCGCGTATGCCGGGCTCGCCAACTCCTACGTGCTCGTCGCTTTCTACGGGGCGCTGCCGCCGAAAGACATCCTGCCGAAGGCGCGCGAGGCGGCAAGGCGCGCGCTCGAGATCGACGAGCGCCTCGCCGAGGCACACGCCGTCGTGGCCGACGTGGAGTACCTGTTCGACTGGGACTGGGAGAAGGCGGAGCGGGGATTCCGCCGCGCGATCGAGCTGAACCCCAACTACCCCACGGCCCACCAGTGGTATGCCAACTATCTGGCGGTCTTGTTGCGCACGAAAGAGGCGTGCGCGGAGATTACCCGGGCACAGGAGCTCGATCCTCTCGACCCGGTGATCAGCATGGACGTCGGGCTGACGTGCTACCACGCGTCCGGCGACTACGAGAAAGCGATTTCCCAGTACCGGAAGGTCATCGAGCTGCACCCGGACTTCCCGCTGGCGCACTTTTACCTCGCGCTCGCACACATTCGGAAAAATGATCTCCCCGGTGCAGTCCGCGAACTTGAGACGGTGAAGCGGCTCGAGCCGGGAGAGCCGGATCCGATCGCTCTTCTCGGATACGCCTTCGGGATGAGCGGTCGGCGTCGAGAGGCCGAGCAGGCGCTGGCAGAGCTGCGAGAGATTTCGAAACGGCGGTACGTCTCTTCTTTTCCGGTCGCCTTCATCTATCTGGGCCTCGGCGACAGAGACCGCGCATTCGAGTGGCTGGAGAAGGCGGTGGCGGAGAGGGCCGGGCGGATCGTCTATTTGAAGGCCGAGCGAGCCTTCGATCCTCTTCGGTCGGACCCGAGATTCGAAGTTCTCCTCCGGCGCTTGAATTTTCCGAACTAGGAGGCATCGACCAAATGAATGCGGGCTTTGATCGCGGTACCGCGATCGGGCGGCTCGCAATCACGACGGGTCTTTTCCTCGTCTCCGCTCGAATTCTGGCGCAGGCAACGGGGACGACGACCGGCGACATCCGCGGCCGGGTTCTGGACGAGTCGGGGGCGGCGGTGGCCGGCGTCACCGTGACTGCCGTCTCCCGGGAGTCCGGTCTCGTCCGTTCCGATCTGACCTTCCCGGATGGTGCGTTCGCGATCCGGCTGCTGCCGCCCGGGCTCTACCGGCTGACTGCGTCGCGGGAAGGCTTCCGAACCGCTGCGCTCGACGACGTCCGAGTCGCACTCGGTTCCTCGACCCCGATCGAACTGCGTCTCGAGATTGGCGTCGTCACCGAATCGGTCGCCGTCACGGCCCGCGCCGGCTTGATCGATCCGGCTTCCAGCGATCTCGGCAAGACTATCGGCGAGGAGAAGATCCGTAATCTCCCGATCAACCAGCGCAACTTCATCGAGTTTTCACTGACGACGCCGGGCGTCGTCGGCGACAGGGGTCCGCAGCCGGGCGCCGCCCCGAGCTCCGGTCTCTCCTTCAACGGCCAGAGCCCACGCTACAACAACATCCTCGTGGATGGCCTGGACAACAACGACCCGGCGGTGGGATCGATCCGGACGACGTTCTCCCAGGACGCGGTCGAGGAGTACCAGGTGATCCAGACCCCGTTCGCCGCCGAGTACGGAAGGGCCGCCGGCGGCATCGTCAACATCGTGACGCACTCGGGTTCGAACGACCTTCACGGCTCGGCGTTCTACTTCTACCGGGACGACAGTCTGGCCGCGCACAACTTCCTCACCGGAGGGAAGACGCCGTACAACCAGGATCAGTACGGGGCGACGATCGGAGGCCCGGTGGTCCGCGAACGGCTCTTCTACTTCGGGGCGGCCGAACGCCTCGCGGTGACCGACGCGAACGTCGTCACCATCTCCGACGACACGGTCGGCGCGATCCGACGCAGCGGCTTCGACGTGGAGAACGGCGACGTTCCCTTCGAGCGCAGCCGGAATACCTGGCTTCTGAAGCTCGACTGGCAGCGGAGCTCGCGGCATTCCTTCTCGCTTCGCGGAACGTACGCCGATGAAGAAGACGAAAACCAGCAGAGATGGGGAGGACTCGTCGCGCGCAGCGGCGGCGGCGTGAGGAGGATCGAAGATTCCGCGATCGCCGCGACCGGCGTCTCGATCCTGTCGGAGATGGTGTCCAACGAGTTTCGCGCTCTATACAGCAGACGTGAGCAGCGGCTCGATTCGCTGGACCCGACGGGAGGAGTCGCCGTCGAGATCCAGGGATTCGCGACGTTCGGAACGAACCAGCTGCTCCCGCAGCCGCGCGACCTCACGACCTATCAGGCATTCGACGCGGTTTCTCTCTTCGGCTCGAGAGGAACCTACAAGTTCGGCCTCGACTACCTGCACACCGACGTCGAAGGCAGACTTCCTCTGTACTTCTCGGGTCTCTACGTGTTCTCGGACCTGCCCGCCATCCCCGGGCTTTTGCCGGCTCCGATCTCCGCTCTCGAAGCGTTCGAAGCCGGGATTCCGGCAGGATTCGCCCAGGGGTTCGGCGATCCGGCCGCGAAGATCAGCGCAAACCAGCTCGGCGCCTTCGCCCAGGGGGAGTGGAACCTCACGGAGCGCCTCCTCCTTCGGCTCGGACTGAGGTACGACTACGAGGACCCGGTCGATCCTTTCCCGACGGACTCGGACAACTGGGCGCCTCGTCTGTCTTTTTCCTGGGCGGGAGGGCGGACGTGGAGGGTGCGGGGCGGAATCGGGCGCTTCTACGGAGTCGTATCCTTCGCGCCCTCGGTTCTGGCCGCAATCGAGAACGGTTCGCGCGCGAAAGTGGTCAGTCGGAGCATCGAGGTCGTCGGGGCGCCGTCGCCACTGGAGCCGTGGACCCTGCCGAATCATCGCTTTGCGAACGAGGCGGAGGCGGGCGCGTCCGTCGTTCCCCTCACGATCTATCGAGCGGGCCGGTTCGAGAGCGTCTATTCCGACCATGCCGGTCTCGGCTGGGAAAAGGAGCTCGGAGGCGGGACCCTCCTGAACCTCGACTACATTCGCGTTCGCGGGCGGAAGATTCTGGTCGAGCGCAACGTCAATCCAGTCGTGAACGGCTCACGACCCGACCCCTCGTTCTCCGAGATCTTCCTCTACGAGTCGTCGGGGAAGAGCTGGTACGACGCAGTGACCATCGGCGCCCGGACGCGGCCGGGAAGTCGGCTGGACCTCGCCGCCTATTACACGTACGCCGACGCGGAGGACGACAGCATCGACTGGTCGGAAGGGCAGCCGGAGGACCCGTTGAACATCGGCGGCGAGCGCGGACCCACGATTCACGTGCCGCGGCACAGGGCCCAGTTGTCCGGAAGTTACTCGAGTCCGGAGAGTGGAGCCTGGTGGAAGCGCGGCTGGATCCTGGCGATCATCGCGGACCACACAGCGGGACTGCCCTACAACGAGCTCGCCGGGTTCGACCGCAACAAGAACGGTGATTTCCCGCCCTCCGATCGCCCCGAGGGCGTCGGAAGAAATCGTCGAACGCTGCCCTCGGCCACGACCGTCGACCTCCGTGTTTCGCGACGGTTTCGTCTCGGACGTGCGACGATCGAGGGGATCGTCGAAGCCTTCAATGTTTTCAACCGGGAGAATGTCCTCGAAGTCAACGGAGTCCGTTACCGCGACCCCTCGCTCGAGCCGAATCCCGATTTCGGCCGGGCGACGCGCACGTCGGATCCCCGGCGGATCCAGATTGGCGGGCGAGTGAGCTTTTGACTGGAGGGGAGAGGCTGTTCAGGCCGCGGAACGGGTCTCGAGCCGCGCGCGGTGCGTCCGCCGTTTCCACCAAAGTCCGGCGAGCCAGGCGGTCGGCACGATCGCGAGCAGGTACGCGAGCAAGTGGCCGACACGGCCGTCGGGGCCGAGGATCTCCGTCGCGTCGTGCACCGCCTGCGAGCTCGGCAGAATGCCCGCCTCCGAGAGCTCGTGCACTCCGTAGAGGAGAAGCTGGACGAGAAAGATCGCGAGGAAGATCGCCGAAACGTTGAGCAGGCCGCGCAGGTCGACTCCGCGG
>DASUAD010000006.1:0-3547 GCA_035763965.1 Thermoanaerobaculia bacterium
GCGAAGGCGTGGGTCTCGTCGAACACGCGGTAGGCGCGACGCCAGAGCGCGAGCTCCTCGGGCGTCTTGACCATCCGCATCTTTTCGCAGTGGTCGGCGATCGAGTTGAACTCGGTCGGCTTCAGAAAGACCTTCGAGACCGCGTCCCGCTGCCGGGAGGAGAGCTCGCGGTCCGTGGCGATCCGCCTGCCGTCGTAGCCGCGTTTCTTCAGCCCCTTCAGCATCCACTCGAAGAGGTTCACCTTCTCGCCCTGCTGGACCTTTCCGAGGTTGGGGAACGCCCCGTCCGCGTGGTGAAAGTCGAAGTAGGACTCGGCCTCCGTCGCCCACCAGCTCTTGACGAGATCGCGGTCGAGGCCAGGGTGAAACCAGATCGTGGCGACCTTGTCCACGGGGAGGAAGACCCAGAACGGGCGCTCGGTCGTCGAGTGGAAGAGTCCCGTGAAGTAGATGATGTTCCACCGGTCGGAGAGAAGGGCGCCGGCGTACCCCTGCTCCTGGAGGTAGTCCTGCAGGACTTTGACGCGCCCCTTGTGCCACTCGAGCGGCAGCCGGTCGACCGTGGCCGGCGCGAGGCCGTCGTCCTCCTTCAGATAGAGCGCCGCGGACTTCGAGCCGTCGACCGACTGCGCGGCCGCAGAGCGGGTGCCGACGAGGGACGCCGCCGCGGCCGCGCCCGTCGTCGCGATGAGCGAACGCCGGCTGATCGTCATTCTTTCCTCCGTGAAGAAGCGGGCGAATCGTATCGAATCAGCGGAGTCCTTCGACGACGTAGAGGATCGAGTGAGCGCGCTGGGCCAGATACGCGTAAGAGCGGCCGTCCGGAGTCATCACGACACGCGTGGATGTCACGTTGCCGAAGTCGGCCTTCAACCTCGCTGCGGGCGGGCCTCTCCGGCCGGTTTCGGGATCCAGGCGCCAGACTTCGCCCGACCCGAGCTTTCGAACCCAGAGCGAACGGTCCGAAGCCCAGCGAATCGGGAAATCTCCCCGCTCCAGCCCGGCGATCGGAAGCTCTTTTCCCCCCTCCACCGGGAATCGGAACCACTTTCCGGCCGCGCGGGCGCCGAAGACAAAGCGCCCGTCGGGTGAGACGGGGCCGGTCATGAAGTACGGGATGCGGGCGCCCCCGGGGCTGATCGGGCGAGGCTTTCCTCCCTGCGCGTCCAGCGCGAAGATCCGCCACTCCTTGCCGGACTCCTGCGCGCTGAAGACGAACGTCTTCCCGTCGGGCAGCCATGCAGCCTGGTCGTCGATCGCCTCGAAACCGGGGAGCGGGATCGTCTTCGGTTCCCCGGGTCCCGTCGGGAGGATCACGAACCGATCCGCGGCTCCCGGAAAGCGCACCAGCACGGATTCTCCGTCGGGTGAGAGCGAGAGGGCCTGTCCCTCTCCCAGCCGCACCGCCGGCGAGCCGTCGATGTTGCGGACATAGACGGCGGACGTTTTTCCGCCCCCCTCGCCCCACTCGGAAAAGAGGATGGTCTTTCCGTCCGCAGAGATGTCGGCTGGCACCGAGAAATCGAGCCACGTCACGTCGCGTTCGGCGGAGTCGCCCGCCGTCCAGGCGTGCATGGAATTGATGAGGGTGTGATGTGCGAGGAGGACCCGTCCGTCGCGCGAGATGTCGTCGAGCTCGAGCTCCCCGGGCATCTGGGCGACCAGGCGGATCTTTCCATCCAGAGTGGCGGCATGGAGCCCGCTCGGCCTCCCCTGCTCGGGCGATCCCGTGAACCAGACCTCCCTGCCGTCCGGCGTCCAGCAGGGAGCGCCGCCCGGCAGGTCGAAATCTTGCGCAATTGCGCGGACGTCCTCTCCCGAGCTCCGCATGACCTTCACGGAGCCGGATTTGCGGCGCTCGAAGAAAGCGATCAAATCGCCCCGCGGGGAGAAACGGGGCGCGTTGATCGCGGTTCCTTCGTACAACTTCTTCCCCGGGGGAAACTCGAGGCGCCAGCGCCCGTCGACCAATCGCACGACCGCGAACTCTCTTCCGTCCGGCGACCAGTCGGCGCTCGCGTACGGCACGTCCTCGACGGCGGGACGGGGAACCCCGCCGGCGAACGGGACCCGGGCGAGAGTTCCCGACGTGGGGGTCTGGTCCAGCAGAATCAACATCTCCCCCGTGGAGGACACGGCGAGTATGTCCGCCGGGAACTCGAACGCGCGCGATTCCGGGCTCTCGGGCCGGACCGCGTACAGCCCGGGCTTCTCTCCCGCCCACGTCGCGCCGTAGACGATCGTCTGCCCGTCCGGGGTGAAGCGGGCGTTCTGAAGACCGCCGCTGCGGAACGTCAGCCGGCGGAAAGTGGGCGCCGAAGCCTTGGGAATCTTCTTCGCCGCGAAGAGCCAGCCGGCGATCGATCCCGCGAGCAGCAGGAGGAGCGCCCCGGCGAGGACGGTGGAGCGCCGCACTCGCTTCAGGGGCCGCGGACCGAGGTCCACCGGCGCCTCCGCGCCGCTCGTGATCTCCGAGGCGTGGTCGCGGACGCTCGCGAGCTCCCGCGCCAGGTCCCGCGTCGAAACGTAGCGCTCCTCCGGGTCCTTGGCGAGACAGCGCTCGACGATCCAGCGAAGCGGCGGGGGCGCCTCGGCACGGACCTTCCCGATCGGCTCCGGGTCTTCGCGGATGATCGCCGACATGGTCTCCGCCGCTGTCTTCCGCTGAAACGGCTTCTGGCCCGTCGTGATCTCGTAGAGGATCGACCCGAAGGAGAACTGGTCGGAGCGGAAGTCGAGCGGCTCTCCGCTCGCCTGCTCGGGAGACATGTATCCGACCGTCCCCATCACGACTCCCGGGTGCGTCTCCGGCTTCGCGAGGGTCGGCATCACCGACACTCCTCCCGACTCCGGCTCGACCAATTTCGCGAGGCCGAAGTCGAGGATCTTGACGTATCCGTCCTTCGAGACCATGACGTTCTCGGGCTTCAGGTCCCGGTGGACGATCCCGGCGGCGTGGGCCTTCGCGAGGCCGTCCGCGATCTGAGACGCGATCGCGAGCACGCGCCGCACGGGCAGCGCTCCGGGGGCGGAAAGCTCGCGGAGCGTCCGTCCGTCGACGAGCTCCATCGCGATATAGGAGGTCGAATCCGAGCGCCCGATGTCGTGGACCGTGACGATGTTCGGGTGGTTCAGCGCGGAGGCGGAGCGCGCTTCCTGCTCGAACCGGGAAAGGCGGTCGGCGTTGTCCGACAGCTCGGCCGGCAGGACCTTCAACGCCACTTCGCGGCCCAGCCGGGCGTCGCGCGCGCGATACACCTCGCCCATCCCGCCGGCGCCGAGTGGCGCGAGGATCTCGTACGGGCCGAGTCGTGATCCGGCTGGCAGCGTCAAGGGCGATCGAAACTATAGACCGCCATTCACCGGACGTTCACCGGCGCGCAGCCAGGATCCGGCCGTGGACGCTCTCGAGTCAGAACGCCTGGGAGCTCGAGAACGAGACGAGGAAGCCTCGCCGGCCCTGAAGGTCCGGCCGCAGCGCGTAGGCGAGATCGAGGCGGAAGAGACCGAGCCGTGGAGCGCGTGGGAGGGCGATCCGCAGACCGGC
>DASUAD010000007.1:0-2662 GCA_035763965.1 Thermoanaerobaculia bacterium
TCGGGCGGGGCGCCGATGTCGTTCGCTGCCGGAAGCAAGCACGGCCCATACGAGATCCTCGGACCGCTCGGGTCGGGGGGGATGGGCGAGGTCTTTCGGGCGCGCGACGCGCGACTGCAGCGAGACGTCGCGATCAAGGCGTTGCCGCGTCACCTCGCCGACGACCCCGAACGGTTGGCGCGGCTCGGCCGGGAGGCCCGGCTCCTCGCCGCGCTGAACCATCCGAACATCGCGGCCATCTACGGGTTCGAAGAGGCCGAGGGATCCCCGTTTCTCGTCATGGAGTGCGTCGAGGGCGAAAGCCTCGCGCAAAAGCTCGCGGCGGGCCCCCTGCCGGTGGAGGACGCACTGTCGGCCTGCGCGCAGATCGCCTCCGGCCTCGAGGCGGCGCACGGCGCAGGAGTGATCCACCGGGATTTGAAACCGGCCAACGTGATGATCCGACCGGACGGCTCGGTCAAGCTTCTCGACCTCGGCCTGGCGCGCGCCATCGAGCCAGCGGCTGCAGCGACGGATCCTTCGCTGTCGCCGACCATCACCTCCGCCCCCACGGGGACCGGTGTGATCCTCGGCACCGCCGCTTACATGAGCCCGGAGCAGGCGCGAGGGCGGCCCGTCGACAAGCGCACGGACATCTTTTCCTTCGGATGCGTGCTCTACGAGTGCTTGACCGGAGCGCGTGCGTTTCCCGGCGAGACCGTGTCGGACTCGCTCGCCGCAATCCTCCGAGGGGAGCCGGATTGGAGCGCCCTGCCGGCGGAGACGCCGTCCGCCGTTCGCAACTTGCTGCGCCGCTGTCTCCAGAAAGATCCACGGCGACGTCTCCAGGACATCGGCGACGCGCGCCTGGAGATCGAAGACGCGGCTACAGCGCCCACCGCGGAAGCCGGGGTACCGATTCCCGCCGCTCCGTCGAAACGCGGTCGCCTGTTCCTGTGGCTCGGCGCCGGACTGCTGCTCGGCGCGGTGGCGGCGTTTTCCGCCGGCCGGCTCCTGGGTCGACCCGAGATGCGGAGCTCTCCATCAGTCCGCGCCGTTCTTCCGCTCCCCGCCGAGACGGAGTTGAGCTTCGCGGACCGGCCCGCGATCGCGGTCTCGCCCGACGGGCGAACGGTCGTCTTCCGTGCGGAGAGCCGCGGCATCGCCCGGTTGTACCGCCGCGGCCTCGACGCACCCGCGGCGGAGCCGATCGCCGGGACGGAAGGAGGTTTCACGCCGTTTTTCTCTCCGAATGGAGAGTGGCTCGGCTTTTTCACGAGTACGGCGCTCATGAAAGTCCCATTCGCCGGAGGCGCGCCGATCCGGATTTCCCCAGTGCCTCCGGTGACCGCGGGAGCCGCTTGGGGCGCGAACGGAAACATCGTCCTCACCCTCACGGCGAACGGCCCGCTCTCTCGCGTTTCCGAAGGCGGCGGCGCGTTGCAACCGGTGTCGGCGCTCGATTCCTCCCGGGGAGAGAACTCCCACCTCTGGCCGCAGATCCTCCCGGAGGGACGCGGGATCCTCGTGACGATGGTCCTCGGCAAGGACTGGCAGGACTTCGCGAACTCCCAGATCGTCGTCCTGGATCCGAAGAGCGGAGGTCGGACCGTCGTGCTGGAAGGAAGTCCCTTCGCGCGATATGCAGACGGACAGATCGTCTTCGTCCGGGGCGGCTCGATGTTCCGGGCGCCGTTCGACCTGACGCGACTCTCGGTGACCGGCCCCCCGATTTCTCTCGCGGAGCGCATCACCATCGACTCGGGGAACGGAGCCGCGAGCTTCGCGGTCACGACCGACGGCACCCTCGTGTACGCGGACGGTCCGGCGGTCGCCGACCCGACCTCAGTCGTGCTGCGGCTGGACCGGGAGGGAGTCGAGAAGCCGCTGCCGCTGCCTGATGCTTATTACAACCACCCGCGTCTGTCGCCGGACGGAAGGACACTCGCGCTCGTGAAGTGCGACGGACCGTCCTGCAAGCTCTTCCTCTACGACCTCGAGCGCGACGTGCTCACGCCTCTGACGTCCGAGCCGGGCCGGTTCTTCAATCCGGTCTGGTCTCCGGACGGCCGCAGGCTCGCCTACTCGGGCTTCGCCGTCGGAGCTCCCACCCTTTACGTCAAGAACACCGACGGAAGCGGGCAACCTCGGCGGCTCACCAGCGCGCCGACGGAGATGAGGGAAGTCGCCGAGTTTCCCGACTCCTGGTCGCCCGACGGGCGCACGATCGCGTACATCCTGGTCAGCCGGATCGTGACGGGAAAAGGCGAACGGGATGTCTGGCTCGTCTCGCCGGACGGGAAAGGGAAAGCGCGCCCGTGGCTCGAGAGTCCCTACGCGGAGTCCGCGGCGGCTCTCTCGCCCGACGGGCGATGGATGGCCTACGTCTCGGACGAATCCGGGCGCAAGGAGGTCTACGTACGGCCGTTCCCGGGGGCCGGCGGCAGAATCAAGATTTCGAGCGAAGGAGGTGCCGAACCGGTCTGGACGCGCCAAGGACGCGAGCTCCTCTACCGCCAAGGAAACCAGTTCTTCTCCGTCGAGGTCCGGGCGGAGCCCGGCCTCGTTGCCGGCACGCCCCGCGTTCTCTTCTCCGGCGACTTCCTGCCCGGCGGGAGGGAGGACGCGCCGTTTCAGTACGCCGTCTCGGCCGACGGAAACGCGATCTACGCCGTGCGCGTGA
>DASUAD010000008.1:0-3049 GCA_035763965.1 Thermoanaerobaculia bacterium
CGCAGCCCGAAGACGTAGTACCAGTTGCGCAGGCGCAGGTTGAACGCCTCGAAGAGGAACCAGAACGGCAGCGACCACAGCATCATCGCCGCGACCTCGCGCCGCCGGGTGCTCACGAAGGACTCGCCGCGCCGGTAGAAGATCACGGCGTCGAGCACGAGAAGGTAGCCGTACCAGGCGGGCACGTACCAGATCGCGTTCCACGCTTCGAGGTCCGCGACGAGCGCCCAGAGGCCGAGCCCGAAAAGAACCGTTCCCGCCGCGCCCCAGATCGGAAGCCGGCGACGGCCGCCCGAGTCCTCCTCGATTGCCGTCGCCGGGAAGGAGGCGTTCATCTCGCGTCGCTCCCGGGGAATCCGACACACTCGGGAGCAGCGTTCAGACGCTCCAGAAGTTTCTCGATCAACTCCGTCCTCGTGCGTCCCGCCTTCTTCGGGTCGACCAGGTGCCGCACGATCGCCTTCCGGGGGACTCGGGATACCCGGCGCGGGCTACTGCGCCGGCGGAGGCTGCATTCCCGCGGGCGGCGGCTCGGGGTCGGGCACGCGATTGTGGATCGGCGGAATCGATTTCAGGTACGCGAAGATCGCCTTGAGCTCTTCGTCGCGCATCTTCGAGTACCAGGGCCACGGCATCGGCGGAAGGATCGTGCGGGAAGTTCCCATGTGCTTGCCGGTCCGCATCGCGCGGATGAACATGTCTTCCGTCCAGATGCCGATCCCGGTGTTCTGGTCGGGTGTGAGATTCGGCGTGTAGCTCACTCCCCACGGTCCGGCCCACGCGGTGTTCGTGGCTGATCCGACCATCGCCCACGGCATCTCCAGTTTCGGCGGCGGGGGCATCTTCAGGTTCTCGGGGTGGCCCGAGAGCATCCGAGTCATGTCCGGCTCCGGACCGTTCTTCCCCATCTTGTAGGGCGTGTGGCAGTCGTTGCACCCCATGATCGTGACGAGATACCTGCCGCCGCCCACGAGGTCGGCGGATGCGGGCGCGGGTTGGGAGGCCGCCGGCTGCGCCTCGGTTCCGGCGGGCGCGGATTGACTCTCCCGGGGCGCGGCTGTTTCTTCCTTGCGGCAGGCGGCGACCAGCACGAGCAGCGCCGCCGCCGACGCGATGGGGACGATTCGATTTCGACGCATACGATCCTCTCCTCGCGGCAGTTCTCGAAAATCGCGCCGCATCATATGCGGACGGGTTCGAAGACACTAGAATCGCGCCGTCTCGACATGGCAAACGTCAATCCTTTCCCGGCCCTTCGTCCCGTACCGGAGCGCGCCGCCGAAGTCGCGGCCGTACCATACGACGTCGTCTCGACGGAGGAGGCTCGCGCGCTCGCTGCGGGAAACCCGTGGAGCTTCCTTCACGTGTCACGCCCGGAAATCGACCTGCCCGAGGGAACCGACCCCCATTCCCCCGAGGTCTATCGAAAGGCGGTCGAGAACTTCGAGCACCTTTCGCGCCAGTGTCCGCTGACGCGAGAGCGGGAGCCGTCCCTCTACACTTACCGCCTCACGATGGATGGGCATACCCAGATCGGGATCGCGGGCGCCTTCTCGGTGGACGAGTACGACTCCGACCGGATCCGGAAGCACGAGCGCACGAGGCGGGATAAAGAGGACGACCGAACGCGTCACATGGTTGCGCTGCGGGCGCAGACCGGCCCGGTGTTCCTCACGTATCGGGATCGGGGGGAGATCGACGAGCTCGTCGACGGCGCCGTCGGCGAGAGGCCGCTCTACGACTTTCGGGCGCAGGACGGCGTCCAGCACACGATCTGGCGACTGGATCAGCGGCTCTCCCGCCGCGTCGCGCAGGAGTTCGAGAACGTGCCCCTGCTCTACATCGCCGACGGACACCACCGGGCGGCGAGCGCCAGCCGCGCGCGCGAAGAGTTTCGCGACCGCTCGGACCGCGCCGGCGGGGCGGCCGAGTACGACTTCTTTCTGGGTGTCGCCTTTCCGGCACGCCAGGTGCGGATCCTGCCCTACAACCGGCTCGTGCAGGACCTCGGAGGCCGCTCGTCGGACGAATTCCTCTTCACGCTCAAAAGGAGGCTCCCGGTTCTGGTGGATGCGCCGGCAACTCCGGGTCGTCGGGGAGAGGTCAGCATGTACCTCGGCGGACACTGGTACGGCCTGCGGCTCTCCTCGGGTGACCCGGGCGCCGCGCTCGACGTGACGCTGCTCCAGGATTCCGTCTTCGCGCCGCTCCTCGGGGTTCGTGACATCCGGACCGACAAACGCATCGAGTTCGTCGGGGGAATCCGCGGAACGTCGGCGCTCGAGCGGGCCGTCGACGAGGGCCGGTCCGCGGTCGCGTTCTCGCTCTACCCGGTCGCCGTCGATGACCTCATGAGGATCGCCGACGCAAACGAGATCATGCCGCCGAAGTCCACATGGTTCGAGCCGAAGCTCCGGGACGGTCTGCTGATCCACGAGATCTGAGGCGTTGGAACTCCCCTCTCCCGCCGCGGGGGAGCGCGAGGGGTCTCCCCTCGCAGACAGGATGTTCCGGCCGCGACCGAAGGTCGCGTTTCTCGCGAAGCGAGCGGCCGGAGGGGACGGGGTGAGGGGGCTGACTCACCCCGCAGAATAGAATCTGCGACTCGCATGAAGGCCCTCGTCGCCGACAAGTTCGAGGAGAGCGGCCGCCGCGGTCTCGCCGAGGCCGGCCTGGAGGTGTGCTACGACCCGGAGCTCACCGACGACGCGCTGACCGAAGCGATTCGATCGAGCCAGGCTGAAATCCTCGTCGTCCGATCGACGAAGGTCACCCGGTCGATGCTCGAAGCGGGCCGGATCTCGCTCGTCATTCGGGCGGGCGCCGGGTACAACACGATCGACGTGGACGCCGCTTCCGGGCGGGGCATCTACGTCGCGAACTGTCCGGGCAAGAACTCGATCGCGGTCGCGGAGCTCGCGTTCGGCCTCATCCTGGCGCTCGACCGCCACATCGCCGAGAACGCGGCGGACTTGAAGCGCGGTGTCTGGAACAAGAAGGTCTACAGCAAGGCGAGGGGACTCTTCGGCCGGACGCTCGGGTTGATCGG
>DASUAD010000009.1:0-6791 GCA_035763965.1 Thermoanaerobaculia bacterium
GCGGAACGTTGATCAGGATTCCGTCGTCGCGAGCCGCCGGCACGATATGGCGATTGTCGACGTCCAGACTTTGTCCGATTCGCAGGAGCGCATCGGAGCGCAGCCCGTTCGATCGCGCCAGGCTCGTCCATGGGATTCCGAGACGCGCGCCGACCGAGGTCAAGGAATCGCCCGGCTCGACCGTGTAAGAACCGGCGTTTCCGACGACCATGGTCGGGAGCGGCGGCTCGGGTGATTGCGGGGTCTGTCCGGCGAAGAAGAAGAGGGCAAGCGACAGAATCGGAGGAAAGGAATTCACGACCGGGGTGGGGCGGGGAGCCTATTTCACCAGGAGGATCGGGCAGCGCGACAGGATTCCGACCTTGTAGCTGATCGTTCCCCAGCTCTCGACGGTCGGCCGGCGAAGCGGCAGCTTGTGCGAGCTCATCACGATCAGGTCGCTCTTGTTCTCCTCGGCGAACCGGAGAATCTCGGCGACCCGATTGCCGTAGACGATGTGGCAGGCGGCCGGGACGCCCTTCTTGTCGAGCTCCCGCATCAGGGGCTGCATCTTCACGCGGGCATTCTTCTCGAGCTGGGTGTAGAAGCCGCGCAGCGCCCCGGTCTCGTCGTCCGCGATCCGCTCGATGACGTGCAGAAGGGTGACTTCAGCGCCCGTGCCCGACGCGACCCGACCGGCCGTCCGCACGGAGCGAACCGAGTTCTTCGTGAAATCAACGGGTACCAGGATTCGCCGGAACATCTCGCCCCCGATCTCGACCGCTCGCGCATGATCTCGCGACCAGTCGGGTTTCACATGGTGCATTTGAATCGTGAGCGACGAAATCCGACTCCCGGAACCGGTGATGCCTGGAAATCCGCTCCGAGTGCCCTGATGTGTTTGGGTCTTCTGGCCCCGCCGGATTCGGTGGAAGATTGCTTCCCGGGACGCAAGGCTCGACAGCGGAAAGCTTCGTGAGACTCATCAAGATTGGGGTCGGCAGCGTCAGCACGACGGTCGGCGCCGTCGACCGGAATCTGGAGCGTGTTCTCCGCCTCGCGAAGAGCATGGCGGCCGACGACGTGACTCTGGGATGCTTTCCGGAGCAGGTTCTCGGCGGCTATCCGCCCGAAGACCTCATCCAGTGGCAGTCGTTCCTCCACGCGCAGCGCGCCGCGCTCGAACGGTTTGCCGCGGGGACGTCGGCGTACTCGACCGTCTACGTGCTCGGAGTCGCCGTTTCGGTCGACGGTCAGCTCTTCAATACGGCTGCCGTCGTGCATTGCGGCAGGGTCCTCGGGCTCGTGCCCAAGGAACAACTTCCGACGTACAACGTCTTTTACGAGGCGCGGACCTTCAGCCATGGCGCCGTCGGTCTTCTGCTCGACGCAGACGGCATACCGCTCGGAGATCGGATCTTCTCGTTCGATTTCGGAAAGGTCGCCGTCGAAGTCTGCGAGGACGGATGGTCCGCGGACGGACCCATGCGCCGGCGCTGCTACTCGGGCGCCGAGATCGTCGTCAACATCTCCGCTTCCCCCTTTCGGGTGGGAGTCCTCGCGACCCGCCGGGAGCTCTTCGCGACCCGGTCCGCCGACAACGAGGCCACCCTCGCGTACGTCAACCTGGTCGGAGGCCAGGACGCGCTCGTGTTCGACGGCGGCGGCTTCGTGTTTCAGAACGGTCGTCTCGAGCTCGAAGCGCCGCGATTCGAGGAAGGCTACGCCGCGTGCGTGGTCGACCTCGACCGCACTCGCCGGCGGCGGAGGGAGAACACGACCTGGAGGCGGAACTGCGAGGCGTTCTTCGGCGATTCCGCTCGCGTGGAGGCGATCGCCGCGGATCGGCCGGGCCCCGATCGGTCGCGCCTCCCCTATCCGCCGCCGCCGGGCGGCAGTTTCTTCCTGCCGCCGGAGAAGTCTCTGCCCTCGCCGCGGGACGAGATGCTCGACGAGCTCTTCGAAGCCCTTGCGCTCGGCGTCAAGGACTACTTCGAGAAGACCCGGGCGTTCCGCTCGATCGGGGTTGCCCTCTCGGGAGGTCGCGACTCGCTGCTGACGCTTCTCGTCGCCTGGCGAGCGATGGAAAAACGGTTTCCCGAGCTGGAGGAAAGAGATCGTCGCCGGCACGCGGCGGAGTCGATCGTCGCCTTCTCCATGCCGACTCGATACTCGCGGGAGGAGACGCGTTTCGCCGCGAGCTGTATCTGCAGGGAGCTCGGCGTCGAGCTGCGCACGATCTCGATCCAGGACGCCTTCGATCGGGAAATCGAGGCGACGCGCGCGATGCTCGAGCCCGGAGCCGAGGAAACGCCGGTGACGCGCCAGAACATCCAGGCGCGTCTTCGCGGGATGCGGATGTGGAACTGGTCCAACAGCGCCGGCGCCCTGTTTCTTCAGACGAGCGACATGAGCGAGAAGGCCGTCGGCTACACGACGGTCGGCGGCGACCTGGAAGGCGGTCTCGCCGTGATCGCGAACGTTCCCAAGACCGTCGTCGTCGCGCTGCTCGAACGGCTCCATCGGCGTTTCGGCTTCGAAGGAATCCGACGGACCCTCGAGACTCCCGCGGGACCCGAGCTCGAGCGGGAGCAGCTCGCGGAGAGCGAGCTCGCTCCGTTTCCGATCCTCGACGCCTGCCTCCACCTGTACGCGGCCGAGAAGATGTCCATCCCGGAGGTCGTCCTCGCGCTGGAGGCTCTCTTCCCGGACGAGGAACCGGAACGTCTGGCCGCGTGGGCGAAGCGCTTCGAACGGCTCTTCACGGCTTCCATCTTCAAGTGGGTCCAGGCGCCGCTCGCTCTGCACGTGGGATCGCTCGATCTGGACCGGGAGCGCGCCCTTCAGCTCCCCGTCGTCCAGTCGAACCAATGGAGCCGCTGACGCCACGGTGCATTTGAACCATGCGCGGCGGCGCGTCTGTCGTCAGACTCCGAGTCATGGCACAGCTGGCGCGGCCCGTGCGCCTGGCGGTGGCCGGAGACGTCATGCTCGGCCGAACCGTGGCCGAAGTGATGGCGAGGCGGGGATTCGGTCATCCGTGGGGAGACCTGCTGCCTTTCCTGCAAGACGCGGATCTCTTTCTTCTCAACCTGGAGTGCGCGCTGACCCGATCGAAGGAACCGTGGCGAGACGGCCGGTTCAAGGCGTTCTACTTCGGCGCC
This sequence comes from Thermoanaerobaculia bacterium, assembly GCA_035763965.1. Classification (GTDB taxonomy): domain Bacteria; phylum Acidobacteriota; class Thermoanaerobaculia; order UBA5066; family Gp7-AA6; genus Gp7-AA6. The sequence goes on from DASUAD010000009.1 coordinate 3,144, forward strand.
GAACCGGAAGCCGTCGAAGCCCTTCGACTGGGTGGCGCCGACTTCGCCTGCCTCGCCAACAATCATGCCGCGGATTTCGGAATGGCGGGGCTTCTCGAGACCGCGCGCGTACTCGACGAAGCCGGCATCGCCCATGCGGGAGCGGGAGCCAATTCGGCGGAGGCGACGGAGCCCGCTCGGCTCGAGGCGGAAGGAGTTCGGATCGGCATAACCGCTTTCGCTGATCACCCGGAAGAGTGGGCCGCGGCCGCGGACAAGCCGGGAATCAACTACGTCCCGGTCTCGACGAATGAGGCGGTCATGCGCCGGATCGAGGAGGCGATTCGGGCCGCGCGTCAGAACGCGGACTTCGTCGTCTTCACGATCCACTGGGGCCCGAACATGCGGTCGCGGCCGACCCGCGATTTCCGCGACTTCGCGCGCGCCGTGGTTTCCGCAGGCGCCGACCTGTTCTGGGGGCACAGTGCCCATCTCGTTCAGGGCGTGGAGTTCTGGAAAGGGAAGCCGATCCTGTACGACACGGGCGACTTCGTCGACGACTACGCGGTGGACTCGGAGCTCCGCAACGATCTCTCGGCCCTTTTCCTGATCACGATCCGGCCGCCGCAGGTCATAGGCGTCGAGGCGGTGCCCGTCGCAATCAGCGACATGCAGGTGAATCTCGCTCGCGGAACGCAGCGGGCCCGGTTCCTGCGCCACCTGACGGCGCGCTGCTCCGAGATGGACACCCGGGTCGCGCAACAGGAGTCCGGTCCTGCCCTGACGATTTCGCCGCTCCCGCCGAGCGAGGCGTCGCGCGCTTCTTGAAAGGAGCCTCCGATGGAACGACAGATCGATTTCGAAACCCCGTACGAAGACCGCATCCACGCCGGGAGAGTCCTCGCGGACCGCCTCGGTCCGTATCGGGGGAAAAACGTCCTGGTCCTCGGAATCCCGCGCGGGGGAGTCGCGGTGGCGGCCGAGGTGGCCCGCCGGCTGGACGCGGACCTCGACGTGATCGTGGCGCGCAAGCTCGGAGCGCCGGACCAGCCGGAGCTCGCGATCGGAGCCGTGACGGCCAACGGTGGGGAGTTCATCAACGAAAAGATCCTCGACGCCGTCGGTGCCTCCGGGAAATACCTCGAGCGCGTGAGGGAAAAGCAGATCGCCGAGGCGCGCCGGCGCGAGGCGCTGTTCCGCGGAGATCGATCGAGCGAACCGATCGAGGGACGCGTCGTGATCCTCGTGGACGACGGGCTTGCGACCGGAGCCACGATGCGCGCGGCGGTCGCGTCGGTGCGCAAGCACCGCCCGGCGCGGTTGGTCGCGGCCGTGCCCGTGGGATCGCGGGAGGCCTGCGACGCGCTCCGGGCCGAGGCAGACGAGGTCGTGTGCCCCAGCATCCCGGAGTACTTCGGCGCGGTCGGGTACTTCTACCGGAACTTCGAACCGACCGAAGATGCCGAGGTCGTAAAGATCCTGTCGGGATTCCGCAGGTCCCGCCCGGCGGTCCCCGCTGCCGGCGAGTCTCGCCCGGCGGCCTCACGCTCATGGACGACCTGACCGTTTTGTCCGGGTCGGCGCAACCGGCTCTTGCCGGCGCCGTGGCGCGCTCTCTCGGCCGGCCGCTCGGCGAGCGTCTCCTCGAGCGCTTTCCCGACGGCGAGTGCCACGTTCAGATCCAGGCGACCGTGCGTGGGCACGACGTCTACGTCGTCCAGCCGACGGGTCCGCCGGTGGAGGCGAACCTGCTCGAGCTGCTGCTCCTCTCCGACGCCTGCCGTCGCGCAGGCGCCGCCCGACTGACGGCGGTGGTGCCCTACTTCGGCTATGCGCGACAGGATCGCCGCGCGACCGGGAGGGAATCCGTCGGGGCGCGGCTGATCGCGGACTTGATCCATGCAGCCGGCTTCGACCGCGTCGTGGCCGTCGATCTCCACAGCCCGGCGCTCGAAGGCTTCTTCTCGCTTCCGCTCGAGCATCTCACGGCGGTTCCACTTCTGGCGGAGTCTCTGCGCGGTCCGAAGCTCGGGGAGAACTGCGTGGTCGTCGCCCCGGATCTCGGCGCCGCCCGGCTGGCCGATCGCTATGGCCACCTCCTCGGTTTCCCGGTTGCGATCGTTCACAAGACCCGCATCAGCGGGAGAGAAGTGGCGGTGCGGGGCGTCACCGGAGAAGTCGCCGGGCGCCGGCCGGTGATCGTCGACGACATGATCTCGACGGGAGGCACGGTGAAAGCGGCGGCCGATACGCTCGTCGCCGCGGGGTCGCAGCCGATCGCCGCCGTCGTCGCGACCCACGGCCTCTTCTGCGGCGACGCGGCGGAGCGTCTCGAAGCAATCGGAGCGGGGCGCTTCATCGTGACCGACAGCGTGTCGCCGCCCCTCGATCTTCGTCTGTCACTGGAGGTCGTGAGCATCGCCCCGATGCTCGCTCGCGTCATCCAGAACCTGCACGAGAACCGTTCGCTTGCCGACGTGATCGCGCACGCTTGAACGGAAAAAGGAGGATCCAGCCATGACACAGGTCCAGACCGAAACGGGCGAAGAACGGCTGGTTCGCGTCCCGACGGGAACCGTCACCCTCACCGGAGACCTCGTCGTGCCGGAAGGCGCAACGGGCATCGTTCTGTTCGCGCACGGGAGCGGAAGCAGCCGTCTCTCCCCGCGCAACCGGTCCGTCGCGCGGGGGTTGTCCGCGCGGGGACTCGCGACTCTTCTCATCGACCTTCTCACTGCCGAGGAGGAGCGGGTCGACGTCCGGACCGCGCACCTGCGTTTCGACATCGGCCTCCTCGCGGATCGCCTCGCGGGGGCAAAGGAGTGGCTGGCGAAGCAGCCGCAGACCCGGGATCTCCGAATCGGCTACTTCGGCGCGTCGACCGGGGCTGCGGCGGCGCTCGTGGCGGCGGCCCTGCACCCCGAAAATGTCGGGGCGGTCGTCTCGCGCGGCGGGCGGCCCGACCTCGCCGGAAATCTGCTCCCGCGAGTCCAGGCTCCGACGCTCCTGATCGTCGGCGGCGACGACCTTCCGGTGATCGAGATGAACCGAGACGCTTTCGCGCAGCTCACGTGCGAGAAGAGGCTCGAGATCGTTCCCGGCGCCACCCACCTCTTCGAGGAGCCGGGAACTCTGGAGGCCGTCGCGCGCCTGGCAGGCGACTGGTTCCTGCGGCACCTCGCGCCGGCGAAGCGTTGAGAGAAAACGGGAAAGAAATGAAAGGGGGCGCTGTCGGCACCCCCTGCCGTCGGGAGACCATCGGCTCGGAGAGCTGGCCTTCCCGGACCGGTCGAACGGAGTGTTGCACCCTTCTCGCCCGGGTGCCTGATCCGTTCTCACCATCTCGTGGGAGAGAGCGGCAAGTCCGCCGCGGCATCTCCTCGGTCCGGGTCGCCTCGATCGTCCGAATCACGACATGAGCACTCCGGCAGAAGCCCGATCGGCCGTTGTGGCCTCCGTCACGCCGATCGAGATCGACGGCTCCTTCGGCGAAGGTGGCGGGCAGGTACTGCGCACCGCGTTGAGCCTGGCGGCCATCACGAACCGCGCCTTCCGCATGACCCGGATCCGTGCGCGACGGGGGGACGCGGGATTGAGAGCGCAGCACCTGCGCGCCGTGGAGGCCGTTGCTGCCCTCTGCGGCGCGCGCGTGGAGGGCGCCACCCTCGG
>DASUAD010000010.1:0-3357 GCA_035763965.1 Thermoanaerobaculia bacterium
CGCGCTCGCTCCGTTGACCAGAAAGAGCGATCGGAACGAGACCGTGGCGAGAAACCCTCCCAGCGCCGGACCGATGCTCATCCCGAGGTTGATCGCGAGCCGCGTGAGCGCGAACGCCGGTTTGCGCTGGGGGGGCTTCACGAGGTCGGCGACGACGGCCAGGCTCGCCGGGCGGAAGGCCTCGGCCGCGAGCGAGAGAGCGAGCGTCATGGCGACGACCGCCGCGTGCGTCCGAGCGAACGGAAAGACCAGCAGGATGACCCCCGTCAGAAAGAGCGAATCGCGGATCACGTGCATCGGCCCGAGGACGTCGGACAAGCGCCCGGAGAGCGCGGAGGAGACGAGCGCACCAGCGCCGTAGACGAAGAGGACCGCGCCCGCCTGTCCGCCCGTGAACCCGAGGTCGCGCGTCAGGTAAAGGACGAGGAACGGCAGGACCATGGTCCCCGCGCGGTTGACGAGCGTCGTTGCGAAGAGGATCCAGACGCCGCGCGGCATCCCCCGCAGATCCCGCCAGGCCTTCATTCGCGGCCATTGTCGCTTATGGATTTCCCTCTCCCGCCGCGCGGGAAGAGGTCAGGCCCTTTCGACACGAAAATAAATCTGTCCCCTTTTCCGTCCCCCGGCGGCGCGCAAAAAACAGGCGCCACCCTTTCGAGTGGCGCCTCGAGGCCGACGCGCCGCAGCCCTTCAACGGCGCTGGGAGTTCGAGCCGGATCCAAAAGGAGTCAGGTCTCGCGACTTGCCACAACGCCGCCTGAAGTGGCAAGTGGAGACCTGACCCCGCTCTATTTCTTGTGGATGACGATCGCTCCTCCGCCGATCCCCGTGCACGGGTCGGCGTTGTCTCCCTGGTTCGGGCACGCGATCTGGTTGTCGTACACGACCGCGTCGCCCTGGTTGCGGTCCCAGATCCGGATGCGGAACCTGTCCACGCCGCCGCCGCCCGGGCCCTCGCCGTCCCACGCCGTCAGGGCAAAGCCGAAGTTGCCCGCCCCGTTGACCTGTCCCGTTCCGCGGAACCGCGCCTTCGCCCCCGAGATGACGAGCCACTCGTACGTCGAGCTCGAGAAGTCGAAGTTCGCCGCATGGAAGTGGAAATCTGTCCGTCCGGTCGGCACGGTCAGGTTCCCCTTGAAGTAGCCGGAGACGAACCCGAAGAACGCCCGTCCCGTCAGGGCGGGGTTCGGCGTGTACGCGCCCGGCGGAGAGTCGATCCAGCCGCCGCCCGTCACGAACCCGCCGTTCGGGTCGTAAACGACGGCGTACTGGTAGAGGGCGCCGGCGCTCTCGCCGCACGGATCCGCGACCGTGATCGAAACGCTGTACACGCCGACCTCCGTGTAGAGGTGAGTGCCCGTACAGCTCCCCGGATCCGTCTCCGTCGGCTCGTTGACTGCGCCGGAGTCCGGCGTGCTGCCGTCGTCCCAGTCGATCGTGCAGGTGCGGGCCTGCCCGGGCGAGTCGGTGAACGAAGCCGTCACGGTGACGAGTCCGGCGCCGAGCGCCATCGGCTCGCCGGGGCTCGCGCCAACCGTCGGCGAAACGATCGGCGCCGTGTTGCCGATGCACGCGAAGCACTGCTCGTCGCGCGTGCCGGCGCAGACTCCGGCGCCGTCGCAAGCGTCCGCGCTCGTGCACGCCTGGTCGTCATCGCACGGTGTTCCCGAAGCGACGTGATTGGCGCCGCACGATCCCGCTCCGTCGCACGCGTCCGCCGAGTCGCAGGCGCTGCTCGACGGATCGCCGCACTCGGTCCCCGCGGCCTTGAACCCGTTGTCGTTGCAGACGCCGGCGAGACATGCGTCCGCGTTGACGCACTCGGTCCCCGCGTCCCCGCAGGCGGTCCCGCCGGCCGCGAGGTTCGGCACACACAGGCCCGTGCCGTTGCAGGAGTCCGGCGCGTTGCACGCTGTGCTCGTCGGGTCGCCGCACACCGTTCCGGCCGGCAGGACGCCGTTGTCGTGGCAGACGCCGGCGAGACACGTGTCGGCCAGGTCGCAGTCGCTGTCCACACTGCCGCACTGAGTGCCGTCCGGTTCGTGGTTCGACTCGCAGACGCCGAAGGCGTTACATCTATCGGCCGAATCGCAGATGCTGCTCGTGGGATTGCCGCAATGCAAACCCTGGGGCTCCGGGACGTGCGAACAGATTCCGGTCGCCGGGTCGCAGCCGTCGGCCGTGCAGCCGTTGCCGTCGCTGCAGTTGACCCCCGTGCAGAGGTCGGGCGCGAGCCGATACGTAGCGGCTTGTGCGATCCATCCGCCCACCGAGCCGCCGATCGTGCCATTCGCCTCGTACTGGCGAATCGAATTCACGAATCGGTACATGGGCTTCTGTTGTGTCGTGGCGGCAAAGGGCTCTGTCCACGGAGGGACGTAAGGGTTCTCGAAGGGATTCCCGCCCGAGGTCGCCGGAAAGAAGGTTTGCGTCGCGCCGGGAAGCCAGACGAACCCGAAGACGAGCTCGCCCGCCCCGGACGTCGGCGCGGTGAGACCCGAGGAAACCAGGAAACCGGACACCGAGCTTCCCTGAGCGGTCCGGTCGAGGGTGTTGACGGTCTCGAGACCCGAGAACTCGTAGGCACTCATCGACGACGCGCCATTGAAGGCGGGATAGCTGCAGGTGATGACGGTGTTGAACCCGAGCGCGGTCACGTTGTGCTTCGACGCGATCGCGATCCCGGCGAGTCCCGACGGCGAAACGACGTCCGTGTTGTAGGCGCCGTTGACCGGATCGGAGCACGTGACGGCGCCGCCCAGGCTCGCAACCTGCAGCGTGATCAGGATGCTGTTTCCTGCCGCGACGCCGCTCGAAGGGACGTTCACGGTCGTCGCCGAGTTGGCCATCGTGGCCGACCCGCGCACCCGCGTGCTGATGGTCTTGACGAAGCTCGCGGCGTCGGCGACGGCTGGAGCCAGTATCAGAATCGCGGCGAATTTTGCGAACCGCCCGAGCCAGATGGCCGACCGAATGCTCCCCATGCTCTTCTCCCGAAGAGCGACGGGATGGGAGATCGGTATCTAAGCTATGCCTTTCTACGACTTTAGTCGGTGTCCGCTGTCACCCCGGAAATGTGACCGCGGACACAACTTCCTTCTCCCCTCTTCCCACCGTGCGAAGAAGGGGTCGGGGTGAGGGCGCTTTTCTCCCTCTCCCTCCGGGAGAGGCCGGAGGCGCTGACTACGCCACCCTCTCTTCCCTCTTCCAGGTGACCGGGAGAGGGCCGGGGTGAGGGGAAAAGGGGCGCCACTCTTTCGAGAGGCGGCCCTGAGAGCCGACGAACGAGTTCTTCCAGACCGGATGCTCCCTCCGCCGATCTACTCAGTCCGGACGTCATGAAAAACGAAGGGAGAA
>DASUAD010000011.1:0-3359 GCA_035763965.1 Thermoanaerobaculia bacterium
GGCCGCGGCCGCGACTCGAGCTTCGTCATGTTGAGCCCGTGCACCTGCAGGACGTTCAGGCACCGGACGAGGGCTCCCGGCTCGTGCCGTGTGGCAAAGACGAGCGACGTCTTGCAGGGGATCCGCTCGTCGTAGGTGACCTGCTGGCGGCTGACGATGACGAAGCGCGTGTAGTTGTCGCGCCGGTTGCCGATGGCGCGCCGCAGCAGCTTGAGCCCGCCGAGACGCCCCGCTTCTTCGCTGGCGATCGCGGCCTGCGACAGGTCTTCGTCGTCCTTGACTTTTCGGACGGCCATGGCCGTATCGAGAAAGCTCTCCGCGGTGCAGTGCGTCAGGATCGCCAGGAAGTCGCTGCACTGGGCCAGGGCCTGAGGGTGCGAGTAGATTCGGCGGATCCGGGACAGCGGAACGTCGTCCAGAGCAAAGAGGCAGTGCTCCACCGCGAACACCTCCTCACCGACGATCGAGAGCTCCTTCTGGCTCAGGAGGTCATAGGACTCGTTGATGCTGCCGGCGGTCGTGTTCTCGATGGGCAGGACGGCGCACGCGACCGCACCGTCCTCCACGGCTTCGAGAAGCTCCCGGAAGGTCGAGTAGCCGCGGAACAGGAGTCGGTCGGCTTCGGAAGCGAAATACTTCTGTCCCGCCAGGTGGCTGTATGCGCCTTCCGATCCCTGGAAGCCCACGACGCGGACCTCGCGATCCGCGAGCGAGGGGGTCTGCTCGAGCCCGAGAGCTTCGCGCTGGATCCGGACCGAGTATTCCAGGATCTCGCGGAAGACCTGGGTGACGAAATAGCCATCCAGCCCGAGGGTTCGGCCCTCTTCGACGACCGCCGCGAGCAGATTTTCTTCGCGGGCCGGGTCCCTGAGGATCGAACCGGACTCGCGCTTCATCCGGCCGATTTCCGTAACGACTTTCCGGCGTTCCGCGAGATCGCCGACGATCCGGCGGTCGAGGTCGTCCAGCTGTTCTCGCAAGCCCTCCAATGCTTCCATCGCTCGCCTCCCCGGCCGTGCCTCCCCGGACGAAAAGAAAAAACCCCGATCCGCCGTCTTGCGAATCGGGGTGGAATCTGCCGGTGCTCTGCGGGTTCGGGCTAACCCATGACCCCGGCGGCCCACGCGCGATGCGCGACGGCCGGTCCGTCCGTGCGCGAAAATCGGCGTCCGAGCCCCTGCAGGTCCATGAGCAACCGGCTTTATAACCTGGGAGCGCTGCCCGATGCAAATCGGGAGCGCGGTTTCGGCCCGGCTCGGCAGCGACGGTCGGTCATGGACGCGTCCTCCCGGCCATGTCCGTCGTTTTCGAAATGAAGAAACGGGTTCGAGGGCGCGGACGTGTCCATCGAGGAGCCGGATATCGAAAAGGTCGCCATGCGGATCGATCGGGAGGGAGTCGCGTGAGACCGGGCCGTGAAGGGCTTCTCGTCGCCGTCCTGACCGCCGCGGCGCTCCTTCCGTTCGCTGACAAAGCCTTCCACATCGACGACCCGTTGTTTTTGAAGGCCGCGGAGCAGATCCAGTCGAAACCGCTCGACTTCTACGGCTTCAACGTCAACTGGTACGGGATCGAGCAGCCGATGAGCATGGTCACCAAGAATCCGCCCCTCGCGTCGTACTTCCTGGCCGTCGCGGCAGCGGTGGCGGGATGGAGCGAGATCGCGCTCCACACGGCGTTCCTTCTGCCAGCGGTCGCGGCGGCGCTCGGAACCTGGACACTTGCACGGCGGCTCACGGCACGCCCCGCCGTGGCGGCTCTCGCGGCAGTCGCGACGCCCGCGTTCCTCGTCTCGAGCACGAACCTCATGTGCGACACGATGCTCGTCGCGTTCTGGGTCTGGGCGGTCGAGCGATGGATGCGTGGTATCGAGACCCGCCGAGCGGGAACGCTGATCCTCGCCGGCGCGCTCATGGCCGCGGCAGCGCTGACGAAGTACTTTGGGATCGCTCTCCTCCCACTCCTCCTCGTCTACGGCCTCGCGCGAACCCGACGTCCGGGCGTCTGGGCCCTCGCGCTCCTGATTCCTGTCGCGGCGCTCGTCCTGTACCAGGTGTGGACGAAGGACGCGTACGGCCGCGGCCTGCTCGCAGACGCCGCCGCGTACGCTCGCTCGGTCCGCCCCCACGGAGGGAGTCCACCGCACTGGAAGTTTTTCGTCGGTCTGTCGTTCACCGGGGGATGCCTGGCGTCGGCCGCCTTCCTTGCGCCCTGGCTCTGGAGCGGTCCGGCGCTCGCCGTCGGCGGGCTCCTCTGCGTCGCAGCAACGGCGCTGTTGTCGACGATCCAGGCGACCAGGCACTGGCCTCCGGAGCTGACCGTCCAGCTGGTCGTCTTCGCGACTGCCGGCGCCGCAGTCCTCGCGCTCGGGCTCCTTGATCTCGTTCGGTTCCGCGATGCAAACGCCCTGCTCCTCTTCCTGTGGATCGCCGGGACGTTCGTCTTTGCCGTCTTCTTCAACTGGTCGACGAACGTCCGGTCGCTGTTGCCCGCAGCGCCCGTGGTCGGCCTCCTCGTCGCGCGGCGAGTCGAAGCCCGTGCGCCGGCTGCGCGGTTGATCCTCGCGCCACTCGCACTGGCGGCGCTGCTTGCCCTCGGCGTCGCCCGAGCAGACGCCGCGCACGCGGGAACAGCGCGCGTCGCCGCATCACGAATCGTCGCGGACGGAGGGAGTGGAACTCTCTGGTTCGAGGGCCACTGGGGCTTCCAGCGCTATATGGAACGCGCCGGCGCGCGACCGCTCGACGTGCGATCTCACGTGCGGCCGGGCGACCGGATCGCGGTGCCAGCGAACAACACGAACCTCCTTTCACTTCCCCGGGATGCCGTCACGGCACGCAACGAGATCCTTCTGCCGATCACGGGGCTGCTCGGCACCATGTCCTCTGAGCTCGGGGCCGGGTTCTACGTCGACAGCTGGGGTCCCCTTCCCTTCGCGTTCGGCAGAGTGCCTCCCGAACGCTACGTTCTCCTCGAAGCCGTTCGGGACATCGGCCCGGGGCAGATCGGGCGATGACTGCGATCGCTCTCCGCCCCGCGCTCTCGTTCGCGCGGATCGGCTTTCTCAACATGCTCGCCTACCGCGCGCGCTACTACGTCGGCGTCCTCACTTACCTGTTCAACGTGGCGGTGTACTACTTCATCTGGCGCGCCGTCTTTCGACAGTCGGAGACGGTGGTCGGACTGTCGCTCGAGGAGATGATCACTTACGTCGCCGTGGGCTGGACGATCCGTTCGTTCTATTTCAACGAGATCGACCGCGACATCGCCGCGCAGGTCCAGGAGGGGCGGCTCGCGATGAACCTGATCCGGCCGGTGAACTTCCAGACCGTCATGGTGTTCGACGCCGCCGGGCAGTC
>DASUAD010000012.1:0-9859 GCA_035763965.1 Thermoanaerobaculia bacterium
TCGTCGCATCTCTGGCCGCCGCGGGGATCGCCCTCGGGCAGGCGGTCAAGGTGGATCCGAAGCTGCCCTCTTACACGAAAGCGTCGGGCGTCTCCGGGAACCTTTCCTCCGTCGGCAGCGACACGATGAACAACATGGTGACTCTCTGGGGCGAGGCGTTCCGGCGCCTCTATCCGAACGTCAAGGTCCAGGTCGAAGGGAAGGGCTCCTCGACGGCGCCGCCGGCGTTGATCGAGGGGACCGCGCAGGTCGGGCCGATGTCCCGGAAGATGAAAAAAGAGGAGATCGACAAGTTCGAGGCGAAGTACGGCTATCCGCCGACCGGCATCCGAGTCGCGCTCGACGGTCTCGCCGTTTACGTCAACAAGGACAACCCGCTGCAGGAGCTCACGATCGAGCAGCTTGACGCGATCTTCTCCAAGACCCGCAAGCTCGGCTACAAGGAGGACGTCACGACATGGGGGCAGCTCGGATTGACCGGAGCGTGGGCGAACAAGCCGATCTCGCTCTACGGCCGCAACTCGGCGTCGGGCACGTACGGCTACTTCAAGGAAGTCGCGCTCGGTAAGGGCGACTACAAGGACAGGGTCAAGGAGCAGCCCGGCTCGGCGTCCGTCGTGCAGGGCGTTTCCGAGGACAAGTACGCGATCGGATACTCCGGCATCGGTTACACGACGTCGGACGTCAGGGCCGTGAAGCTCGCCAGGAAGGCGGGTGAGCCGTCCTACGGCGAGGCTTATGAGAACGTCCTCTCTGGAAAGTACCCTCTCGCCCGTTATCTCTACATCTACTTGCCCATCGATCCGTTCAAGTCGGGGAACGCGAAGCTCTCTCCGCTCTCCCGCGAGTTTTTGAGGTACGCGCTGTCGAAGGAAGGACAGCAGGACGTGGTGAAGGACGGGTATTTCCCGCTCCCCGCGAACGTCGTCGCGGAAGAGCGCCGCAAGGTCGGATAGCCTAGCCTCCGCCTCGAGCCGTCTTGAGTTCGGCCGGCGTCCCCGTCGGGTCGCCGGCCCGTTTTCGTCGGAGGTCTCCCGGGTGGCATCTCTGCCGCAGGAACTCCCCGGGCGCGCGCCGGCCGGTCCTCCCGCGCGGCTGAAGGATCCGCGCCGCTGGGTCCGGCGGTCGGACCGCGTCGCTCGCGCCGTCATCACGATCGGCGGGCTTGCGGTCATCGTAGCGGTCCTTTTGATCCTCCTCCAGATCCTTGCGGAATCTCTTCCTCTCTGGCGGCGGGCCGAGGCGCGGCAGCAGTCTGCCCTGCGGTTTGCAACGGCGGAAAACGACCCGGTGCTCCTCGCATTCCCGGATCCATACCGCGAAAGCTACGTCGTCCTCCGGTCGTCGGGACTCTTCCAGCAGGTGGACCGGAAGACGGCGCGAGTGCTCCGGAGCGTCCGTGTGCCGGACACTCAGGGCTGGCGGATCTCTTCGGCCAGGCGCATCGGCGGCCGCGACGAGATGGCCCTCGGCCTCGAGGACGGCCGCATCCTGCTCGTGGAGGGGAAAGTGCGCGTCGAGTTCGGCGAGGGTGGAAGGATCATCGATTTCTCCCTTCGTCCAGCGGGTCAGATCCAGGTTCTTCCAGAAGGACGCTCCGTTCGGTACTCGGCCGCGGCCGCCGGGTCGGGAGGCTCCGTCTTGCTCGGCTCTTCCGGCGGGTCGGATCTCTTCCTCGCGTGGATGCCGCAACCCGAAGAAAGCGACTTCCCCGGGCAGGAAGCCGCCCCGGCGCCGGTCGCCGAAGTCCACGACCTCTCGAATCGACTCGAAGGCGGACGGGTCACGGCGCTCTCGGTCTCGGAGACCGGGTTGGAAGCAGTCGCCGCGACCGACCGCGGGTTTTTCCTCCCGATCACGATCGGCGAAGACGGCGCGGCGACGCCCGACCCGCCGATCTTCACCGAATCTCCTCCCGCCCCGATCACCGCCGCCGCCTTCCTCCTCGGCGGGCAGAGCGTCGTCTTCGGAGACGCGCGCGGACGCGTCTCCTCGTGGTTTCGCGTCCGCTCCCCCGAGAACCCGAGCCTTCGTGTCTACCGCCGGATCCACGTTTTCGACCCGATGGCCTCGGGCATCGTGACGATTGGCATTTCGACCCGGAACAAGAGCTTCACCACGGCCGACGCGCGGGGGAACCTGTGGCTCCGCCACAACACCTCCGAACGGACGCTCGCGAAGCTCGCCGGGAGCGGGATCCCGCCGCGGGATGCCGGTATCGCCCCGCAGGGCAACGGCCTCTTCGTCGTCACGGAGAGCGGACTGCTCCGGGACTTCGATCTGAGCAACCTGCATCCGGAGACGACGCTGAAGACGCTCTTCGGCAAGGTCTGGTACGAGGGATACGACCGGCCGGAGTTCGTATGGCAGTCGACCGGCGGCACCGACGACTTCGAGCCGAAGTTCTCTCTGACGCCCCTGATCTACGGCACCCTCAAGGCGACGTTCTACGCGCTGCTGTTCGCGATACCGACCGCCATCGCCGCCGCTCTCTACGCTTCGCTCTTTGCGCCGGCCCGGGTCCGTCGCCTGGTCAAACCGGTCGTCGAGATCATGGCGGCGCTCCCATCGGTCGTCATCGGGTTCCTGGCCGGTCTCTGGCTCGCTCCGCGGGTTGAGCGGGCGACGGCGGGCACGCTGCTCCTCTTTCCACTGATCCCACTCGTCGTCCTCGCGTGCGCGCTCGCCGTCCGTGCGCTCCCGCGGGCGATCGCGGTCCGGATCACTCCCGCCCGCGAGATGGCGATCCTCGTCGGGCTCGTCGTCTTCGCCGTCTGGCTCGCCTACTCGCTCGGGCCGGTCGTCGAGCGGGTCGTCTTCGGGGGGGATTTCAAGGCGTGGCTCTTCTCCAGCTTCGAAGAGCGCTACGACCCGCGCAACTCGCTCGTCATCGGGTTCGCGATGGGGTTTGCGGTCATCCCGATCATCTTCACGATCAGCGAAGACGCTTTCTCGAACGTTCCGGCGCACCTTTCGGCCGCGAGCCTCGCGCTCGGCGCGTCCCGGTGGCAGACCGCCGTCCGCGTGGTTCTCCCCACTGCTTCCCCCGGGGTCTTCTCGGCCGTCATGGTCGGGTTCGGGCGCGCGGTCGGCGAGACGATGATCGTTCTGATGGCGACCGGGAACACTCCGATCATGGACTGGTCGATCTTCAACGGGATGCGGACGCTGTCCGCGAACATCGCGGTCGAGATCCCGGAAGCTCCCTTCGGAGGGACGCTCTACCGGATCCTCTTTCTCGCGTCCGCATTGCTCTTCGTGATGACCTTTGCCGTGAACACGGCGGCGGAGATCGTCCGGCAGCGCCTGCGCCGAAAATACGAGTTCATCTGATGGCTCGATCCGGGAAGAAGTTCGAATCGGGCGGGCCGTTCATCTGGCTGACCGGAGCGGCCCTCGCCGCGTGCCTTCTCATGATCGTGGGCCTCGTCGGAGTCGTCGCGCCCCGCGCGCTCGCCGCCCTCTGGCCGGATCGCCTGGTCGAGATCACGCTCGTCGACGGGAAGAAATACGTCGTCGCGCTTCTCGCGCGGGAGCCGATTCCGGCCGCATCGGAAGGCGCCGGCGAGCCGGGCAGCCGCGTGCAGGTACGCCTCGGAAACCGCGACCTGTACGGGCTCGACTTCCGGTGGATTCCCGAGTCGCAGATCGTCTCTCGCCGGTCTCCGCCCGACGCGGTTCTCGTCGAGCGTCAGGAGTACGGTCCGTTCCAAGGCTATCTGCGAAAGGTCGTCCAGGGGGAGGAAGCTGCTTCGGCCGGGTCTGGCCCCTTCGAGCGGCTGGCCCCGCTTCTGGAGGAGGCGCGCGAGCGCTCCCGGCGGCTCCGGCGGCTCGAGAAGCGGGACATCGGCGCGGTCAACTATCGAATCGAGCAGAAGCGCCTCGAGCTCCGCGCGATCCGTCAGGAGGGTCCCGCGGCCCGGGCGGCCGCGCGGAATCTCATTGTCGAGATCGAGGCGGAGGTGAAGCAGCTGGAGAGGCGCTACGAAACCTTGCGGGAGCGCGCGAACCGTTTGAAAGTCGAGAACGAGCGAGCCCAGGTGACGCTCGCCGACGCCAACGGCGAAGAGAAGACGCTCCCCGTGTCGTCCATCGTTCGGATCTTTCGTCCGAACCGGCTCGACCTTCTCGGACGGCTGAAGGTCTATTTCTCGAGGCTCGGTGAATTCATCGCCGACGAACCTCGCGAGTCGAACACCGAGGGTGGCGTCTTCCCCGCGATTTTCGGGACGGTCATGATGGTCGTGATCATGAGCGCGGCGGTGATGCCTTTCGGCGTACTCGCCGCTCTCTACCTGCGTGAATACGCGCGGCAGGGACCGCTCGTTCGCGCCGTGCGGATCGCGGTGAACAACCTCGCGGGCGTTCCGTCGATCGTCTTCGGCGTCTTCGGTCTCGGGTTCTTCGTGTACCTCACCGGCGGCGCGATCGACCGGCTGTTCTACTCCGAGCGGCTTCCGGACCCGACCTTCAAGACCGGCGGGATCCTCTGGGCCTCGCTCACGCTCGCTCTCCTGACCGTTCCCGTCGTCATCGTCGCGACGGAAGAGTCGCTCGCCGCCGTGCCGCGCGGCGCGCGGGACGGCTCCTATGCTCTGGGAGCCACCAAGTGGCAGACCATCCGGCGAATCGTCCTGCCCGCGGCCGCTCCCGGAATCCTGACGGGCCTGATCCTGGCGATGGCGAGGGGCGCCGGCGAGGTGGCGCCGCTCATGATCACCGGGGTCGTCAAGCTCGCTCAGGACCTCCCGTTCGACCCGAACCCGCCGTTCCTGCATTTCGAGCGAAAGTTCATGCATCTCGGCTTCCACATCTACGACGTGGGATTCCAGTCGCCGAACGTCGAAGCGGCCAAGCCGATGGTCTACCTGACGACTCTCCTTCTGCTCGCGGTCATCGTCGCACTCAATCTGACGGCCATCCTGGTCCGCGAGCGCTTGCGGCGAAAACTCCGCACGGCCACGTTTTGAAGGAGAATCGGTGGAGACGATGACCGAAGCCCCTCCGACGCACGGCGTCGAGGTGCGCCGTCCCGAGGTGGCGCGGCACGAACGCTCGGATTTGGCGACTCTCGAGCCCTTCATCGGGAACGAGCTCGAGACGTCCCGGGCGAACGCGGTCATCTCGATCCGCGAGCTCGATCTCTCATACGGCGAGAAGCAGGCTCTCCACCGGATCAGCATGGAGATCCTGCCCCGGCGCGTGACGGCACTCATCGGCCCTTCCGGGTGCGGGAAATCCACCCTTCTGCGGTGCCTCAACCGGATGAACGACCTGATCGATGGGGTGCGGATCTCCGGGAAAGTTCTCTTCGAGGGTACCGATATCTACGCTCCGGAAATCGACGTCACCGAGCTGCGCAAGCGCTTCGGAATGGTCTTCCAGAAGTCGAACCCCTTCCCGAAATCGATCTACGAAAACGTCGTTTACGGACTGCGGATCCAGGGCGTGCGCAACAAGGCGGTGCTCGACGAGGCGTGCGAGCGGTCGCTCACGAGGGCCGCGCTCTGGGACGAGGTCAAGGACCGGCTGAACGAGAGCGGCCTTTCGCTTTCGGGAGGCCAGATGCAGCGTCTCTGCATCGCGCGAGCCATCGCGGTCAACCCCGAAGTCGTCCTCATGGACGAGCCCGCCTCGGCGCTCGACCCCATCGCGACGGCGAAGATCGAGGAGCTCATCTACGAGCTCAAGGAGCACTACACGATCGTCATCGTGACCCACAACATGCAGCAGGCCGCGCGTGTGTCGGAGTTCACCGCGTTCTTCATGCTCGGGCGTCTCGTCGAATACGACCGGACCGGCAAGATCTTCACGAACCCGGCTCAGAAGATCACCGAGGACTACATCACCGGACGCTTCGGGTAAACGGAGCAAGAACCGTGAAATCGCCGGCTGACAAGGATCGAACGGCGCCCCCGCACGCCAACGACGAGCCTCCGGGAATGATGAAGCGGATCGCGCTGATCGAGGACGACGCGGACATCGCCTATACGATCCGGCTGAACCTGAAGAAGGAAAAACGCTACCACGTGGAGCACTACGTCTCAGGCCTCGCGGCTCTCGCGGCGATACAGGAAAAGTCGTTCGATCTCGTGATCCTGGATTTGAACCTCCCCGACATCGACGGGCTGGCGATCTGCCGCGAGCTCCGCCGTAACGAGGAGACGCGGCGCATTCCGATCATCATGCTGACCGCACGCGTCGAGGAGCGCGACAAGCTCCTCGGTTTCGAGATCGGCGCGGACGACTACATCACGAAGCCGTTCTCGATGCGGGAGCTGCTCGCACGCGTCAACGCGCACCTTCGGAGGGTCGCTTCGTTCGAGTCTTCTGAAGAGGAGGTGTTCGAGGACGGCGACCTCAAGGTCGACCGTGCGCGTTTCGAAGTCCGGCTCGCCGGACGCCGGGTCCACCTGACCAAGAAGGAGTTCGATCTCCTCTGGATGCTCATCCGGAATCGGTCGCGCGTCGTGACGCGTGATGCGATCCTGGCGCGCTTGTGGGAATACGATTCGGAGGTGGAGACGAGGACCGTCGACGTGCACATCCGGGCGCTGCGCCGCAAGTTGGGAGAAGACCGGATCGAGACCGTTGTGGGGCTCGGTTATCGCTATCGCGACGTGGGCTCCCACAAGTGACCTGATGGGCGCGGCGCGCCCTGGAATCCCGGTGCGGGGCCGGCGGGCGGCCGAATGAGGCTCCAGGCGCGGCTGACTCTTTTCTTCGCGGTGCTGGCGGCCGTCGGCGCCGCGCTTCTCATCGGCGTCTTCGGCCGCGCCGTCCGCCGGGTCGTCGACGAACGGGCGACCGAGCGCCTCTCGCTCGAGCTCGAGCATCTCGCCGGAGACCTCGAGCGCGTGGGCGACACACGGGAGCGCGAGGAATTGTTCCGGCGCGCAGCGTCCGTCCTGGCGTGCAGGATCACGCTCGTCGCGCCGGACGGACGGGTTCTCCACGAGACCGGTCTCCTTCCGGCTGACGTCGCGCGGATGGAAAACCATGCGTCGCGCGAAGAAGTCCGCGAGGCCTTCGAGCGGGGCTCCGGCGAATCCCGGCGGTATTCGACGACGACCAGGAGGGAGATGCTCTATCGCGCCCGCCGGCTCGCCGATGGAAGCGTCCTCCGGCTGGCCGTCGCCGGCGCTCGGCTCGAGGAGCAGGAGTCGCCGTATCTATGGGGAGGCCGCGTCGCGATTCTCGCCGCGTCGGCTTTCCTCTTCCTGATCGGTGCGGTCGGCGCTGCCCGTCTGACGCGGCCGATCGACGACTTGACCCGGGAAGCCTCGGCCGTCGCGGGCGGCGACTACGGTCGCGATCTGCGGGCAACCGACACGGAGCCTCTCGCTGCGCTCGGGCGGTCGCTGCAGAGAATGAAGGATTCGCTGGTCGCCGCCCTCGGACGCGCCGAGTCAGAGCGCAGGCTGACGGCGATGGTCTTCGAACGGTTGCCGGACGGTCTCGTCATCGTGGACGAAAGACTCCACGTGGTCGAGGCCAACGAGCGCTTCGCGAAGATGACCGGTGTGACCGCCCCGGTCGGAAGGGCACTCTACGACCTGCTGCGCCTTCGCTCGCTCTACGACCTCTTCGAGAGGACCCTGAAGTCCGGGGAGGTATCGCAGTCGACGGCGAGGCTCGCCGACGACATCGTCTGGGAAGTCCTCGTCCTTCCGCTTCCCCCTGGATCGAGGGCGGCAGCGGTTGGTGTGCTCCGAGACGTCACCCGGCTGGAGCGAACCGAGGCGATGCGGCGGACGTTCGTCGCCGACGTCTCCCACGAGCTCCGAACCCCGATCGCCTCGATCGGCGCCGCGGCGGAGACCCTGGCGGAAGGCCAGGTCGAGGAGCCGGAGGCGTCGGAGCTCGCCGGGGTGATCCTCCGGCAGACCGCCCGTATGCGCGAGCTGATCGAAGACCTGATGGACTTGGCCGAGATCGAAAGCGGAGCGGTCGCGCTCGAAATGCGAGAGGTCCCTCTGCTGCCGCTCGCACGGGAAGTCGCGCACGATCTCGCGGCAGCGGCGCGGGAAAAGCGAATCGAAGTGGCGCTCGCCGGCGACGAGTCGGTGACCGCTCACGGAGACCGGCGGCGGCTCGCGCAGGTCGTCCGGAATCTTCTCGACAACGCCATCAAATTTTCGCCGCCGTCGGCGACGGTCGAGGTGCGGGTTCCCTCCGACTCGAGGTCTCCCACTCTGATCGTGGAAGACCAGGGTCCCGGCATTCCCAAGGGTGAACGGGAGAAGATCTTCCAGCGCTTCTATCAGATCGACAGGTCGCGTTCGAAAACCCGGCCCGGCTCCGGTCTCGGGCTCGCCATCGTCAAGCACCTCGTCCACCTGCACGGCGGCTCGATCGACGTCGAGGGCGGTCCCGGCCAGGGAAGCCGCTTCATCGTCCGGCTTCCGCCCTGATGTGGCGCGGTTGACTTCTCCGGCGGGTGTCTTCGCGGGGCCCCGAGTCTCGGGACTCCGAGATCCCTTGCCGCTGCTCTCTCGAAGGGCTAGTCTCGCTCCACGGACGTGAGGCATTTCGCCCACGTCGAGGTATCCGTCGGGAGCGATCGCCCCGGCGAGAGGAGGTTTCATGCATCCCGGATTCATTCCCCACTGGAGGAGAAGGCAGCGCTACGGTGAGAGTCACGTCGGCGCGGGCTGCGGCTCGGGCGAGCGCCGCGAGTGGCGGCGCGCGTGGGAATACGAGATGGCCGGCGAGGAAGATCCCGGCCATTACGGGTTTGGCGGCGGAGCGTTCGGCGTCCGCCGGCCGCTGCGGTTTCTCGCGTACAAGCTGCAGCTCGAGGACGCGCAAGTCGGAGAGCTCGCGAAAATCCTCGACGAGTTGAAGACCGAGCGGGCACAGGCCGCCGTCGATGCCCGGCGGACGCTCTCCGCGTTCGCGGACGCGATCTCATCGGACGCGTTCGATCGCGGGAAGGCCGATGCCGCCGCGAAGCTGCGGGTGGAGAGCGCGGACCGCCTCCGCGCGGCCGTTGTGACGGCGCTCGGCCGCCTGCACGAGCTGCTCGACGCCGAGCAGCGCAAGCGCCTGGCCTACCTGATTCGGACCGGGACCCTGGTGATCTGACGGGCGGGGCGGTTTCGCCCCGTTGTCATTCTCTATCGCGGCGGCGCGGCCACTTCGACGTCGCCGCGATAGAGCTCGTACGCCCGCTGGTACTCCATCACCCGTGCGACCTCGGCGATGAATTCCTCGCTGTAACCGGCGCGTCGCAGGAGATGAAATCCCATCTCCATCCCGGACGCGATTCCGCCGGCGGTGATGATGCGCCCGGCGTCGACGACGCGAGCCCGGCTGATGCGGGCGGCCGGCGCGATCCGGGCCAGCCGGTCGATCGGGACCATACCTGCCGGCGAGGCCTCGACGCGATCGGGCTCCTTGCGGTTGGTCGCCGGAAGGCCATCGAGAAGTCCCATCTTTCCGTAGATCCACGACCCCGTACAGACGCTGGTCAGGAGCGTCGAAGCCGGCAGCGATCGGACGTAATCGTGGAGACGACGGTTGTGGAGCTCCTGGCGCGTGCCGAAGCCGCCCGGAATCAGGAAGGCGTCCATCGCGGGCGCATCCTGAAACGAATAGTTCGGCAGGACCGTGAAACCGGCCTGGGTCTGTACGGGACGAAAAGCGTCGGCGATCAGAAAGGCGTCGAGTTCCGGATCGAGCCGTCGCGCGACGGAAAAGACCCCGTAGGGTGCGGCGAAATCGACGATCTCGGCGTCCTTGAAGACGTAGATCCCGAGGCGAAATCCGGCGATTTTCGGTTTCTCGGGCATGGTCGTTGCTCCGGCCGAATACTTCCGATTCGAAAGTCTATGCCGATCGCCCGCGAGGGCGACGG
>DASUAD010000013.1:0-5556 GCA_035763965.1 Thermoanaerobaculia bacterium
CCTCGGGTCGGTCCCGTCGAACTTCAACTTCTGCCCGTCGAACGAGACGAGCTTCGCGGTGAACGCCGGCGGCTCGGCGGCCTCGAGGTCCGCGTCCACGGTCCAGTATTCGACCGGGACGAAACCCTCGATCTCCTTCTCGCGCTCGCAGATGATCCGCAGCGCGACGGTCTGGACCCGGCCCGCGGAGAGTCCGCGCCAGATCTTCTTCCAGAGGAGGTCGGAGACCTCGTAACCGACGAGCCGGTCGATGATGCGCCGCGCCTGCTGCGCGTCCACGAGCCTCGAATCGATCTCCCCCGCGTTATCCATCGCCGCGAGGACGGCCTTCTTCGTGATCTCGTTGAAGCGCACGCGGCGGAACGGCTTGTCCTTCGCGCCCGGCGAGAGCGTCTCCTTGAGGTGCCAGGAGATCGCCTCCCCTTCGCGATCGGGGTCCGCAGCCAGATAGACGGCATCGGCCTTCTGCGCGGCCCGCTTCAACTCGAGAAGCGTCTTTTCCTTGCCGTGCAGGACCTCGTACGTGGGCTCGTAGGAGTGGCCCCGGTCCACGCCCAGCCC
Organism: Thermoanaerobaculia bacterium; assembly: GCA_035763965.1. GTDB lineage: Bacteria > Acidobacteriota > Thermoanaerobaculia > UBA5066 > Gp7-AA6 > Gp7-AA6. The sequence goes on from DASUAD010000013.1 coordinate 562, forward strand.
CTTCTTCGGAAGGTCCCGGACGTGGCCGTAGGAGGCGAGCACGCGAAAGTTCTTCCCGAGAAATTTCTCGAGGGTGCGCGCCTTCGCAGGCGACTCGACGATCACGACGCTGGGCATGACAGGGTGCGGGACGGTGCCACAACGGTGCAGAAAGCGCAAATGCGCAACGCGTTCGAGGGCGTGTCCCGATGACTACAACACGACCTTATTCCCGTGAGCCCTAACGTCTAATCGTCGCGTACCGTCCTGCCTCCTGGAGGACCAGGCCCGCGCCCTCGAGCTCGAAGAGCGCGGCGAGGACCGCGGCGGCCGGAAGGTCGAGCGCCTGCGCGAGCTCATCCGCCGACAGCGACTCCTCGCGCGCGAGCTCGGCGTAGAGGCGCGCGGCGTCGGGCGAAAGATCGGGAGGCGCTCCTGACGGACGGAACGCCGCCGACCCCGGAACACCGATCGACGGAAAGAGCTCGGCGAGCACGTCCTCGGCTCCCCGGCAGAGGATCGCTCCGTCTCGGAGAAGCTCGTGCGTGCCGATCGACGTCTCCGAGAAGACGCTCCCCGGGACGGCGAACACGTCGCGGCCGAAGTCGGCGGCCAGGCGCGCGGTGATGAGCGACCCGCTGCGCCGCGAGGCCTCGACGACGACGACTCCCGACGCGACCCCCGCGATGATCCGGTTGCGGATCGGGAAGTTCCGGGGACGCGGCTCGGCGCCCGGCGGATACTCGGAAAGGAGGAGGTCGGTTCTCGTCATCGCCTCCTTCAACCGGGCGTGCTCGCGGGGATAGTCCACGTCGAGCCCGCATCCGAGCACCGCGATCGTGCCGCCCGGCCCCTCGCGTGCGGCCTCGTGCGCCGCAGCGTCCACGCCCCGCGCGAAGCCCGAAACGACCGTCACTCCGGCGAGCGAGAGCTCGCGCGAGAGCCTCGACGCGACGTCCCGGCCGTACCGCGTTGCGCTCCGCGATCCGACCACCGCGACCGCGGGAAGCTTCAGCTTCTCGAGCCTCCCCACCGCGAACAGCAGGAAAGGCGGGTCGGCGATTTCGGAGAGCGCCGCGGGGTACTCCTCGTCGAAGGCCGTCACGATCCGGATTCCGGTGCTCTCGACCGAGGCGGCCCACCGTTCCGCCGCGGCGTCGGACGGTCCGCCGAGGACCGCCCGGGCGCGTTCCCGCGACTCCAGCCGCACGGCGAGCTCCGCTTCCGGCGTCTCCAGCAGAGTCTCGACCCCGCCGAGATCCCGCAGGACCGGCCAGAGCCGCTGCGGGGTCACGTCCCGCGAGCGGGCCCACGAGACCGCGGCCCTCCGGGCCAAGGGAATGGAAGGCATCCTTAACAATATTTTCAGATGAAATTGGGGAACCCAGGTCTGTTGGCGGCGAGTCCAGGTCTTGGTCGAGGCGCGAGGAGTCTCCCGAGGAATCGAGGGAGGAGCCTCGCGCCTCGGGAGCGCAACCGCAGCGAACGGCCAGGCACGCGGTCGAGGCCCGCCCGCCGAGCCGCGTGCCGGTGCGGAGCAGGTCGTTCGCCAGGGAGCGTGACGTGCGGAGGAGCCTCACGCTGCGGGAGCGGGGGCGAGCGAGGCATCAGGCGCTCGGTCGAGGCCGGCTTGCCGAGCCGAGCGCCGGTGGCGAAGCCAGATGCCGAGCGAGCGAAAGCGACGGTTACCTATAATAGCCGCCCCCGTGAAGGGGCTTTCGAGGATGGGTTGAGGAAAGTCACTCTGGTCCTGGCAATGGTTGTCGCGGCCGCCGGCTGCAGCTCTTACGCGCGCACGGACAAGGCGGAGACGCAGATTTCCTTCGGCAGCGCCGTCGCCCGGAAAGGCCTCTGGCGCGAGGCCGCCTTCCGCTTCGAGAAGGCCGTCGAGAAGGAGCCGAACAACGCGCGGGCGCACAACAACCTCGCCGTCGCGCTCGAGGCGAGCGGTGAGTTCGCGCGGGCGCTCGCCGAGTACAAGCGCGCCCTCGAGCTCGACCCGAACGATTCCTACATCCGCCGCAATTACGCCCGCTTCGCGGAGTTCTACACGTCCTACACGCGGACGACCGGAAAGGCAGCCGGTGGCATCTGAGACATCCCCTCTCCCCGCTCGCGGGATGAGGGTACGGTTGAGGGGCGTACTCGGGATCGGCCTCATCGCGCTCCTCTCCGCGCTCCCGGCCGCGGCGGGCGTGGCCCAGGTGAAGCTCAAGCTGCCCTTGAAGCCGCGGCTCCCGCTGCGCGGCAACGAGAAGATCGCGCTCGCTCCGTTCATACTCGCGACGGAAGCCGAGAAGGCGCGCGACAAGCGCCTCCAGAACGTCGACCTTCAGGCCGAGTTCCAGCGGTTCCTGAAAAAGCAGATCGAGAAGAAAACGAGGCTCGAGGTCGTCGAGCTCCCGACCGACCTGAAGCTTCCGACCCAGAACCTGACGGAGCTCGGCCGCTCGACCGAGTTCTGGCGCGCCCTCGGCGCGCAGACGGGCGGGGAGATCATCGTGTCGGGGAGCCTCGAGTTCCGCGTCGAGGACCGCTCGGGGTACAAGACGGAGGAGTACGTCTCCCCCATCGACGGCCGGACGTACTACCGGCAGGTCTACGTCGAGCAGACCGGGTTTCTCTTCGACATCGTCTTTCTCGTTTTCGACGGCCGCTCGGGCGAGAAGATCCTCCAGGACGAGTTCAAGGATTTCCGCCAGACCGGGGGCCGTCGCGCCGACGAGCTGCAGGGTCTCTTCGAGAACCTGTTTTCGCTCGAGAACCAGATCCTGAATCTCTTCGTGGCGCGCGACCGCGAGGCGGAGAGGTACATCTTCACCGACTGACCTTCAACGATCGATCCGCGACCATCCTTTGATTCACGTAGCAAGGAGGCAATCTTTTTCGGTCGTCCCGGGCGCCAACGGCGCGAGGGAACCTTCGGTTCGCGCGGGATGACAGTGAGAGGGCTTTCGTCATGAAGAAGCTCGCGATCGCGCTCGCCCTGGTCCTGTGCGCCGCCTCGCCGGCCGCGGCGCAGTTCGGCAAGAACAAGATCGCCTACGACACTTTCGACTGGAAGGTCTACCGCTCGACCCACTTCACGATCTACTTCTATTCTTCCGAGCAGGTCTCGCTGCTCAAGGTCACGTCCTACGCCGAAAGCGCCTACGACGAGATCTCCCGGGCGCTGAACTTCCAGATCCCCAAGCCGATCAACCTGATCTATTACGCGACGCACTCGGATTTCGAGCAGACCAACACGATCCTGAATTTCATCCCGGAGGGGATCGGCGCGTTCGCGCTCCCCACGCGCAACCGGATGGTGCTCCCGATCGACCTGCCCGACGAGAAGCTCCAGCAGCTCATCGCGCACGAGCTCACGCACGTCTTCCAGTTCGAGATCCTCTTCGGCGGAAACTACATCCGTGCCGCGACGACGAACGCGCCGCAGTGGTTCACCGAGGGCATGGCTTCGTACTTCGGCAGCGACGAGGACAACAAGGACCGCATGGTCCTGCGCGACGCCGTGCTCGCGGACCAGGTTCCCGAGATCGCGCAGACCGGCGCGATCGGCGGCTTCTTCGCCTACCGGTTCGGCCACGCGGTGTTCGATTTCATCGAGGCGGAGTGGGGGAAGGACTCCGTCCGCGACTTCGTGTTCGACTTCCGTAATCAGATCGGCGGAAACGTCGAGAAGGTCATCCGGCGCACCTTCAACCTCTCGGCCGAGGACTTCGACGTCAAGTTCCGCCGCTTCCTGCGTCAACGGTATTTGAAGATCCTCACCGAGAAGGGCGAGCCGATCGACTTCGGCGAGCGCTTCAAGCTCGTGGAGGAGCCGTCGGCCGAGCTCACGCCGCGTGCGTACCCGTCGGGCGACTTCATCGCGGCAATCTCGACTCTGAAGAACGACGCCGACGTCGTGGTGCTCTCGACGGCTGACCGCAAGCTCTACCGCAACCTCACGAAGGGATACACGACGAACTACGAGTACATCGTCAGTCAGTGGCTGACGACCGCGCCCCTCGGCGGCGGGGACGTCGCGGTCTCTCCCGACGGCAACACGGTCGCCGTCTTCGCGCGCCGCGAACGGGGCCGCGAGCTGCTGCTCCTGAACGCCCTCGACGGCGGAATCCGCGAGCGGGTCGAGATGCCCGGCCTCGATCAGCAGCTGAACCCGGCGTTCTCGCCCGACGGCAACACCGTCGTTTTTCGCGCCCTCAAGGGGGGACGGGCAGACATCTGGGCGTACTCGCTCACCTCGCGGACGGCCGCCAACCTGACTGATGACGAAGCATTCGACTTCGCTCCGACGTATTCGCCCGACGGCAAGTGGATCTACTACTCGTCCGTCCGCGGAACCAAAGCGAAGATCTTCCGCTTCGACCCGAATTCACCCGGCTCGCGGCAGCAGATCACCTACGGAGACTGGAACGACGAGGACGCCGCGCTCACGCCGGACGGAAAGCGCCTCTTCTTCACCTCCGACCGCGACGGCGGCATCTTCAACATCTACTCGATCAACCTGGAGACGGGTGAGACGAACCTCCACACCAACGTCGTCGCGGGAGCGTTCTCGCCCACCGTCTTCATCGGCAAGGACAACACGGAGAAGCTCGTCTTCTCCGCCTACTACAAGCGCCGGTTCACGCTCTACATCGCGGACTCGAAGAGGACCGTCCGCCGGCTCCCGGAGCTCGCGCCCGCAGTTTCTCCGGCGGGACCCGAGTCCGAGGCGCCTTTCCAGCCTGCGATCGAGGTCTCGATCGACCCGGAGAAGATCAGGCCGCGCGCGAGCCACAAGCTCCAGCTCGAGGACGCGCAGGTCGTCGCCGGCGTCAACACGGATCAGACGTTCGTCTCGAACACGGTGCTGATCTTCGGCGACAACCTCGGCGACCGCCGCCTCATCGCGCAGTTCCAGTCGCTGTCGTCGTTCACGAACTTCAACTTCATCTACTTCAACCTGCAGCACCGGGTTCAGACCGGGTTTGCATTGTTCGACGACCGGACGTTCTTCATCGGCATCGA
>DASUAD010000014.1:0-2405 GCA_035763965.1 Thermoanaerobaculia bacterium
GTCTCCGCCTCGGAGATCTGCGGCACGTCCTGCTCGTTGATGCGCGCTCGGAAGCAGGGCCGCGCGGTTCCCGTCCCGCAGTTCGAGCTGTCGGTCGCCACGATCGAGCCCCAGCCATTGGCGACGCGGAACAGGTCCTCCTCGTTCTCGCTGAAGGTGGCGCCGAAGCGGATGTCGTGCGTCGCGCCGAGAAAGTTCGCGAGAAGCGAGGTCTGGAGCCGGTACTCGTCGCGGATGAAGTCCTGGTCGTTCACCAACAGGGTGGAGGGGCCGAGAGACTGGTTGACGTCGCCGGCCGGCGGATAGACGAAGTTATAAGTCACGCCGCCCCGCTCGATGATCGACGTGGTGAACTGCCCCACGGTGTATGGCGCCTCGGCGTTGAAGGTCGGTCGGCCGGCGATCGGTACAACCGGCGCGCTCGAGTTGTTGTCCTCGTTGTGGTTGTACTTGGCCTCGATGGTCCAGGTCGGCGTGATCGTCCAGAGGCCCGTGACGACCGCCACGTGGTCCTCGGTCTCGCCGTTGTCGGCCACGCTCGCCTGCGACCTCGAGCCGATGCCCGTGTTCGTGCTCTCGATCTTGCGGTAGCGGTACGAGCCGTCGATCAGGATGCTCGAGCTCGGATTCGCGGTGAGCTTCCCGAAGTACTCGTCCGTGTCGGTATCAGCGTCCGGAAGAGGGTTCACGACCGGGTTGTCGGGGGAGGAGCCGAACTGGTTCGCGCGCTCTTGTTCGCGGACGCGGTAGAAGTTGGCCGAGCCGTAGAAGAAGAGGTGATCGCGCCAGAGCGGCCCTCCGATCTGGACTCCCGGCCGGAAGCGATCGAACTTGCTGCGCTGTATGGTCGGATCGGTCGAGTCCGCCGTCCATTCGACCGGCGAGTACTCGAGTGACGCTCCGCCGTGAAAGCTGTTCGAGCCGGACTTCGTGACCGCGTTGACGAGGAAGCCTCCCGTCCGGCCGTACTCCGCCGAGATCCCGCCACGGGTGATGTTAACTTCCTGTATGTCGACGCCCGTGAAGTCCTGGAAGAGATCGCCGAAGAACGGGTTGGTGACGTTGACACCGTCGTAGAGGAACGTATTGTCCTGGCGCCCTCCGCCGGCGTTCGGCGCGCTGACGGCCGTCGTGGTGTTCTCGGGCACTCCGGCCGCGAGCGCGAAGGTCGCCGCGTAGCTGCCGCCGATCGGAAGCTTCCGGATCGTCTCGCTCGTGGTGACGGCCGAGATGTCCGATGCCTTCGTATCCACGAGCGGAAGCGCGGCGCTGACCTCGACTGCGGCCGTGGCCGTCGCACGCAGAACCGGCCGGACCTGAGTCTCCTCGCCCAGCGCAACGACGACGTTCTGCTCGAACATGCCGAGGCCCGGGAGCTCGGCCTTCAGCCGGTACTCGCCGGGAATGAGACCGATGAACTGAAACGAGCCGTCCGAGAGCGAGGTCATCGACCTTCCGAGCGGGAGTTTTTCGCCGGAGATCGTGACGGTGACTCCCGGCAGTTCGGCGCCCTCCGGGTTCCTCACGACGCCCGCAACCGAGCCGGTGGTCTGGGCGAACGCGAATGGTGTCGCGAGACAGACGATCACAAGAGTGACGAAGAGTCGGCGGAAACGCATCGAGCACTCCTCCTTCAGATGCGCGGACGAATGGCCGCACGAAAAGGACTTCCGCATGTGAATGGCGGACGAAAGTTGTGAGACATGGGACGACTTCGCGCGGATTTTACTCCCGCTCTGCGCGCACGATGTCTTCGAATGTCTCGCGGAGGCGAACGACCCGGAACGTCCCGCCTTCGACCCAGACCTCCGGCGGCCTCCCACGAAAGTTGTAGTTCGACGCCATCGCGAACCCGTACGCACCGACGTCGCGGATCGCGAGAAGGTCCCCCTCTTCCGGTCGGTCGACAACGGCGTCCCTCAGAAAGAAGTCGCTCGTCTCGCAGATGGGACCGACGACGTCCGCCGTCACGCGGTCTCTTCCAGTCCGGCCGTCCGAAACCGATTCAACGGAATGAATCGCGCCGTACAGCGCCGGACGCAGGAGGTCGTTCATTCCCGCATCCGTGACGATGAAGAGCTTGCCCGAGCTTTCTTTGACGTAGAGGACCTTCGTGACGAGCGCTCCGGCGGGGCCGACGATCGCGCGCCCGGGCTCGATCAGGATCTTGAACGGGAGGCCTTCGAGGTGCGGAACGACGGCCGCGGCGTAGCGTTCCGGGGTCAAGGGCTCCTGGCCCTCGCCGGCGATGCCGATGCCCCCGCCGACGTCCACGGTCTCGATCGGATGTCCGTCGTCCGCGAGCGTGCGTGCGAGTCCGGCGAGATCGCGCGCGGCCTGGGCAAGCGGCTCCGGGTCGAGGATCTGGCTCCCGATGTGCGCCTGGACCCCGGTCATGCGGACGT
>DASUAD010000015.1:0-3139 GCA_035763965.1 Thermoanaerobaculia bacterium
GCGCTCAGGCCCGGAGCCGCTTTCTGATTGCGCCGAGAGATCGCCGGAGGAAGTCCCCGGTATGAGACCCGCGCATCTGCGCGACCGCCTCCGGGGTTCCCTCGGCGACGATCCGCCCGCCGGCGTCCCCGCCTTCGGGGCCGAGATCGATGATCCAATCCGCCGTCTTGATCACGTCGAGGTTGTGCTCGATAACGACGACGGTGTTCCCCTTCTCGGTGAGCGACCGCAGGACTCCGAGCAGCTTCTTGATGTCGTCGAAGTGGAGTCCGGTCGTGGGCTCGTCCAGCAGGTACAGCGTGCGCCCCGTCGAGCGCCGCGCCAGCTCCCGCGCCAGCTTGACCCTCTGCGCTTCGCCGCCGGAGAGCGTCGTGGACGACTGGCCGAGCTGGATGTAGCCGAGCCCGACGTCGACCAGCGTCCGGCAGACGTTGGCGATCGCCGGCACGTTCTCGAAGAGCTCCAGCGCCTGCTCCGCGGTCAGCGCGAGGATGTCGGCGATCGACTTTCCCTTGTAGTGGACCTGGAGGGTTTCGCGGTTGTAGCGCTTCCCGCCGCACACGTCACAGGTGACGTAGATGTCGGGAAGGAAGTGCATCTCGATCTTGATCTGCCCGTCGCCGCTACACGCCTCGCACCGGCCCCCCTTCACGTTGAAGGAAAAGCGTCCCGGCGCGTATCCGCGCGCCCGCGCCTCCGGCGTACGGGACATGAGCTCCCGGATCGGGTTGAAGACGTTCGTGTAGGTGGCGGGGTTCGACCGGGGCGTGCGCCCGATCGGCGACTGATCGATGTTGATCACCTTGTCGATCTCGAAGAGGCCTTCGATCCGGTCGTGCGCGCCGGGCCGCTCGGTGGCGCCGTGCAGCGCCCTCGCGAGCGCGCGATAGAGGATGTCGTTCACGAGCGTGGACTTGCCCGATCCGGACACGCCGGTCACCGCGGTCATGACGCCGAGTGGAATCCGGACGTCGATCGACTTGAGGTTGTGCTCCCGCGCGCCGCGGACGAGCAGCGCGCGGCCGGAACCCCCGCGTCGCACGGGTGGAACCGGGATCTCGAGCTCGCCCGACAGGTACCGGGCGGTCAGGGACTCCGGAAACCGGGAGAGGTCCTCCGGTTTTCCCTGGGCGACCAGCCGTCCTCCATGGACGCCGGCGCCGGGGCCGAGGTCGATGACCCAGTCGGCGGACACAATCGTCTCCTCGTCGTGCTCGACCACGATCACGGTGTTGCCGAGGTCGCGCATCGAGAGGAGCGTGTCGATCAACTTCCGGTTGTCGCGCTGGTGCAGCCCGATCGAGGGCTCGTCGAGCACGTAGAGAACCCCCATCAGCTTCGAGCCGATCTGGGTGGCGAGACGGATCCGCTGGGACTCGCCGCCGGAGAGGGATGCCGCGCCGCGGGAGAGGTTCAGGTACCCGATCCCGACGTTGGCGAGAAAGCCGAGGCGGTCGCGGATCTCCTTCAGGATCTTGCCCGCGATCTCGCGCTCGCGGGCGGTGAGCCGGAGATCCTCGAAGAACGCGATCGAATCGGAGATCGTCTCGGACGCGACTTCGTCGACCGAACGGCCTCCGACCTTGACGGCGAGAGCCTCGGGCTTCAGGCGCCGGCCTTTGCAGGCCGGACACGGCTCGGCCGACATGTAGAGCTCGAGCTCCGCGCGGTGCTCGGGGTTCTCGGTCTCCCGGTACCGGCGTTCGATCATGGGGACGAGACCCTCGAACGAAGACCGCCAGTGGTACTCCCCCTTCTCCGCGACCCAGGAGAAACGGATCTCGTCCGCACCCGACCCGTAAAGGATGACGTCCCGCGCCGCCTTCGGGATCTTCGAGAACGGCTGATCGAGGCGGAACCGGTAGTGCTTCGCGAGCGTCGCCATCTGCCGCGTCCGCCAGTTCGTCGACCCCGGCTTCAGGATCGCGATCGCGCCGTCGGCGATCGATCTCTCCGGCGCGACGATCAGCCGCTCCGGGTCCGCCTTGAGGATCGTCCCGAGACCCGAGCACTTCGGGCAGGCGCCGTACGGGGAGTTGAAGGAGAAGAGACGCGGCGTGATCTCCGTGAGCGAGGTGCCGCAGTCCGGGCACGCATAGTTCGCCGACAGGACCTCTTCGGGCCCGTCGGAGACCGACAGGATTACGAGTCCTCCCGAGACGCGCGTCGCCGTCTCGATCGAGTCCGCCAGGCGCTTCCGATACTCGTCGTCCCGGGCCGGCTTCGCGACGAGACGGTCTACCACCACTTCGATCGTGTGCTTCTTCTGACGGTCGAGGTCCGGCGGATCGTCGAGCTCGACGAGCTTGCCGTCGATGCGCGCGCGCAGGAAGCCTTCCTTGACCATTTCCGCCATCTGCTTGCGGTACTCCCCCTTTTTCCCCGTGACGTAGGGCGCGAGGATCAGGAACCGACTCCCTTCCGGCAGACGGAGCGCACGATCCACCATCTCCTGGACGGTCTGGGCCTGGATCGGCCGGCCGCAGCTGGGGCAGTGCGGCTTCCCGATGGACGCGTAGAGCAGGCGCAGGTAGTCGTAAATCTCCGTCACCGTCCCGACGGTCGAACGCGGGTTGCGGGACGTCGTTCGCTGCTCGATCGAGATCGCTGGTGAAAGTCCCTCGATCGAATCGACGTCGGGCTTCTCCATCTGCTCGAGGAACTGCCGGGCGTAGGCGGACAGGGATTCGACGTAACGGCGCTGGCCTTCGGCAAAGATCGTGTCGAAGGCGAGCGAGGACTTCCCCGAGCCGGAGACACCCGTGATGACGACGAGGCGGTTCCGCGGGATGTCGGCGTCGAGATTGCGAAGGTTGTGCTGGCGGGCACCGCGAATGCGGAGAAACTCCATGGGAGAGCGGATTGTAGCCGCCGGGCTCGTGAGGTCTCCTCGGGCCGGCGGCGGGGCCGGGAACCGCACAGGAAGTGGTCAAGTCCCATCCGGTGCGCGAGATATCGGGTTGCGCGGAGCAGGAGCGGGCGCGAGAGTTCCTGTTGACATCCGTCGATCAAGGCCCTTAGACTTATGTCATGGGGGGATAAGCCCCTCGAAAGTCTAGGAACTCCCACAAGTTACGGAGAAAGAAATGTCGTCACGACTTCGGGCCAAAGCCACGGTTGTGCGCTGGGTGGGATTCGG
>DASUAD010000016.1:0-2613 GCA_035763965.1 Thermoanaerobaculia bacterium
CGCGGCGGTTCTTGCCGCATACCGGTCGCGCCGGCGAAACAGTGCGGCGTGGGCGGCCGTTGCCGGGTTTGCTTTCGGCATCGGAGTCCTCGTACGCCCGACGAATCTGCTCGTCCTTGCGCCGTTGCTCTTCGCCGTTCCCTCGAAGCCGAAGGCGTGGCTCGGATTCGTCGCGGGAGGCCTTCCGGCGGCGGTGTTTCTGCTCGGGTACAACGCCGCGCTCTTCGGCAGCCCGTGGACGACCGGATACGGGTCATCGATCACCGAGTCGCTGGCTCTCGCGAACTTCCCCGAGCGCGCGCGTCACTACGGATACTGGCTGGGGCGCCTTCTGACGCCTCTTGTCCCGATCGGATGGCTCGCCCTCGCCGCCGACCGTCGGGCCGCGGTTCGAGACCGCCTGGTTCTTCTCTCCTGGTTCGGCGCGTTCTTCCTCTTCTATTGCTTCTACGCGGTGTACGAGACGTGGTGGTACACGCGTTTTCTGCTTCCCGGCGTTCCGGCGATGGTCCTGGGGGCGCTGGTCGTGGTCCGGGATCTGCTCCTTCGCGGCGAACGCTCACGGCCTCCGCGGTGGGCAGCCATCGCGGCGGCTCTTCTGCTCGCGGCGGGACTCTTCGTCGAGCTCGATTTCAACGATGAAAACCGCGTTCACCGGTTCTACAAGTCCGAGCGGATCTATCCGCGCGCGTGTGAGATGGCGCGCCGGCGTGTGCCCGCCGGGGCGGTCGTGGCTTCCATGCAGATGAGCGGCGCACTCCACTACTACACGCCTCTCACCTACGCGATGTGGAACTGGCTCCTGCCCGAGCGGTTCGCGGTCCTTCGCGTCTCGACGGAGAGCCGCGGGCATCGCTGGTACGCGCTCCTCACGCCGTTCGAGCAGGAAGTTTTTCGAAAGAATCTGCCCGGGGACTGGCGCGAGATCGATCGTGTCGGAGACGTCGCCCTCTGGGAGCTCGCGCCGGCGCCGGTTCCTTGAGTCCTCGGGGAGCTCAGGCTTCGCCGGCCACGCCGTCGCGGCGGGTTCCGACGAAGATCCGGAAATCCGGCTCGATCTCGCCGCTCTCGGTGAGCCGTTGCTCGGCCGCGCACAGGCGCGAGAGGAGCATGTCGTCCCAGGGGTCTCCCGGACGGAAGTTCGAGACGATTCCGAAGAGAAGAGGGTTCAGCAGACCGCCGCCGTAGACGTATTCCTTCTGCGAGCGGAAAAAGCGGCGCGCGAGCGGCAGGACGTCCTCGCTCCGCACCGCTTCCGTCGGGTCATCGACGGCGAGCCGGTTCGGATCCACGCGCTCGCGTTTCCAGAGGACCCGGCCTGTGATCGGGTCCCAGCGCAGACGGTTCGGGAGAAGGCGCAGATACCGATTGACGATTTCCATGTGAGCGTCGGAGTACTGGAACCGGTTCGGCCCGACGTACTCGTTGAAGACGAGCTTGCCGCCCGGCGCGAGCGCCCCCTCGATGCGCGTGTAGAGCGCCTCGAGCCCCGTGATGTGGTGGAGCACGTCGTTGGCGATGATCGCGTCGAACGGTCCGGGCGGGAGCTTCTCGTTCTCCAGGTCGAGAACCATGTAATCGATCGACGAAGAGAATCCTTCGGCCTGGGCGGCGAGCCGCGCGCGGTTGACCGTTTCGGGCGCGAAGTCGCACGCGACGATCGAACGGAAGCGGCCCCTCTGCGCGAGCGCGCGCTCGAGCCATCCGGAGCCGCAGCCGAGCACGAGCGCCCGGTCGAGTCGCGGCCGCAGGTGAGCCGCTTCGACCCAGGTCAGCCAGTCGCAGTTCGGGTCGCCGCTGACGAGTGCGTGCAGGTACCGCTTGACGACGGGCGACGCCGTCCACACGAGGAGCTCCAGATGAGCCGTGAACTGCCCGTCGTCCCAGCGCGTCTGCACCGCCACGGCAGCGCAGATATCACAGTTGAGGTCTCCGCGCGTTGCGTGCGGCCGCGAGCGCCGCGACGATGACGGTCGCGAGGGATACCGCCGCTCCCGCGCGCGATCCGGGGGGCGCGTACTTCAACCGGATCGTGTGCGTCCCGCGAGGGACTGTCACGGAGAGGAATGGACCGTTCGCTCGGGCAACCGGGAGGAGGGCACCCCGCTCGTCGCGCGCGATCCACCCGCCGTCCTGGACGAGGCTCGAAAAAAGGATCGCGCCGTCTCCGCCGACGTCGGCTCGGAAGACTGCCGTGTTGGTGGTTTCCCGGTATCCCGTCACGCGGGCAGCGCCGCTCTGCGCCGGAAAAACTCTCGGCCGGACGGTCGAGTTTTCGAAGACCACTCCGTCCTCGCCCGAGTAGACAGCCCGCCACCTCGGACCCGGCACCGCGCGGCCGGGCGACGCGACCAGGTACTTCACGTTCAGGAAGTCGAGAGCGGAGCAATCGAGGTTCGCGACGTGCTTGAAATAGGCCTTCGGATCGTAGCCGCAAGCGCGGTCGAGCCACTCGACGTAGTCCCGCCGCTCGACGGGATCGTGCACGCGCACTTCTTCGACTCCCGCGAATACGTTCATGCCCGGGTAGATCACAGGCCCGTCGCCGAGAACCCGAAACGGCCTTTCCTGCCGGTGGAGGAACTCGATCAGCGGAGTCGTCGGATAGAAGTC
>DASUAD010000017.1:0-2442 GCA_035763965.1 Thermoanaerobaculia bacterium
CCTCTTCCTTCTGATCCGGCTGCGCAACCCCCAGGCGCGCGTCGTGTACGTCACGTCGCGCCCCGTGCATCCCCTGATTCTCGAGTATTACTTCGAGTTGCTCGCCGGTATCCCCGCGAGCCACGCGCGCTCGCGGCTCACGCTTCTCTGCGCCTACGACGCTTCACCGCGGTCTCTCACGGAGAAGATCCTCGAGCGCCCGCGACTCATTCAGAGAATCCGTTACGGGATCGGCGACCCGAGCCGGGCTTTTCTCTCGGTGTTCAACTCAACTCCGCTCGAGCGACGTCTGGCGGTGCTGCTCGGGATTCCGCTGAACGGGCTGGATCCGGAACTGCGGCGGCTCGGAACGAAATCGGGAAGCCGCTGGATCTTCCGCGAGGCCGGAGTCGCGATGCCCGAAGGATTCGAGGACCTTCGCTCGGAGGACGATCTGGTGGAGGCTCTCGGCGCGCTTCGCGCGCGGAAGCCCGGAATCGGCAAGGCGGTCGTCAAGCTCGACGAAGGCTTCTCCGGCGAGGGGAACGCCGTGTTCCGCTTTCCTCCCGGCAACGACCGGTCCGTTTTCGCGGACGCGTTGCGGCGCCTGGAGTTTTCCGTTCCGAGCGAGACCCCCGAAGCCTTCCTCGGGAAGGTCCGAAGCATGGGCGGAATCGTCGAGGAATTCGTCGAGGGAGGAGAGTCGCGCTCGCCGAGCTGCCAGATCCGGATCGATCCGCACGGGAAAGTCATTCTCGTTTCGACGCACGACCAGCTCCTCGGCGGGCCGACGAACCAGGTCTATCTCGGGTGCCGGTTTCCCGCACAGGAGAGCTACCGCTGTCCGATCCAGGACGCCGGGCGGCGCATCGGCGAGGTGCTGGCGTCGCGCGGCGTCGTCAGCCGGCTCGCCGTCGACTTTCTCGTCCGCCGCTCTCCGGGCGCCGCGCAGTGGGACGTCTTTGCCCTGGAGATCAACCTCCGCATCGGAGGTACGACGCATCCATTCCTCGCGCTGGAGTTCCTGACCGGCGGCCGCCTCGACCCCGAAAGCGGCGAGTTTCGCTCGCCGAGCGGCTGCGCGAAGGTCTACCGCTCGAGCGACAACGTCCAATCCGAGGCGTACCGGGGCCTGAGCCCCGACGACGTGCTCGACATCACGACCGTGAACCACCTCCACTACAGCCAGGGAACCGAGACCGGGGTTCTGTTCCACATGATCGGAGCGGTCTCGCAGTACGGAAAGATCGGGTTGACGGTCATCGGCAACAGTCACGAGCAGGTGGACGCGATCTACGCGAAGACGATCGCGGTCCTCGACCGCGAGACCGAGTACGGCCGAACGCCGGCACGGCCACCGGCAGGAGAGCCCCCGCCGACGCGTGTGATCGACGCGCCCGGCTCCTCCCGCGAATACCGCGACACGATCGCGGTGCCCCGGGTCTGGCCCGAACGAAGCTGATTCGAGTCGTCCGATCGCGGCCGCGCGCGTTCGTCCGGCTACGTCCCGACGACGACCCCTCCGTCGATCGAGAGGACCGCGCCGGTGATGAAGGACGCTTCGTCCGAGGCCAGCCACGCGTAGGCGTTGGCGACTTCCTCGGGCAGACCCATCCGGCCGAGCGGCGTGTGTTGCACGAGCGATGCGAGAACCTTCTCGGGCATTGCCTTGACCATGTCCGTCGCGATGAACCCGGGCGCGACCGCGTTGACGCGGATCTTGTGCCGTCCGAGCTCCCGCGCCCACGTGCGGGTCATTCCGATGACGCCGGCCTTGCTCGCCACGTAGTTGGTCTGCCCGAAGTTCCCGTAGAGGCCGATGACCGATGCGGCGTTCAGGATCGCGCCGCCTCCCGACCGGATCAGGTGCGGCACGGCGGCGCGGGTGCAGAGGAACACGCCCTTCAGGTTGACGGAGATGAGGGTGTCGAAATCCTTCTCCTCCATTCGTCCGACGACCGCTCCGTCCCTCCACTTGACGAGCTGAGCGTCCCGCAGGATTCCGGCGTTGTTGACGAGGACCGAGAGGCCTCCGAACCTTCCGACGACTTCCTCCATGCCGCGATCGACGGCGGAGCCGTTCGTCACGTCGACCGGAAAGAAAACCGCCTCCCCTCCCCCCCGGGACAGCTCGTCGGCGGCGTCTCGCCCGGCCGCTTCCGCGACGTCCCAGATCGCGACCCGGGCGCCCTCCGCAGCGAAACGACGCGCGGTCGCGAGGCCGATCCCGGCGGCGCCCCCCGTGACGAGGACGGCGCGATTCTCCAGTCCCTTCAGGCTCATGTCGGACCTCGAACGAAGAAAAAGGACGGCCGGAGCCGTCCCGCCTCGTGTCTGGATCTTGGTCTCGAGCGACTCGTCACGTCAAGACCCGAAAGGCGGGCGGCATAGCGTGCGGGAGATCGTCGTCCGCGGGGAGATTTTCAACAGCGTCACGCACCTGATCGGGTCGATCTTCGCGCT
>DASUAD010000018.1:0-4616 GCA_035763965.1 Thermoanaerobaculia bacterium
TATGAACCCGCAGACCGGCGCCCGAACCCCCGAGGAGCGGCGCCTCGCTGTTCTCCTCCGGGTGCTCGGGTTCCTGTTCACTCTCGCGATACTCGCCTACCTCCTCCCGGCCCTCGTCGGCCCGTGGAAACCCTTCTTCATCCAGCTGCCGTTCGTTACGAACTCCGTCGTGAAGATCGGCGTGCTGGCCGCGCTGGCCTTCGTCGCGTCCGGCGATACGCGCCGATACCGGGCGCTCGTGCTGATCGTGATCCTCGGCCATGCCATCTCGGAGCTCGCGACGATCGCCGTGCTCCTCTGGGGAGAGACTTCGGGAACCGTCGGGCAAGTGCCGGCGCGAACGCTCCTCTGGGGCTCGATCGCCCTCGACGGCGCGATCCTCGTCCTCCTCGTGTGGTTCTACCGGTCGGCCGAGAGAGCGCGGTTCGCGCTTCGATATCTGTCTCCCGGCCAGTTCCGGACGCTCGCGTCGATGGTGGAGGTCGTCATCACCGGACGTCCCGTCGCCGACCCTCCGAGCGTCGCGCGCATCGTCGACCGCTACCTCGCGGACTTCCGCGCCCGCAGCCGCTGGATCATGAAGGCCGTCCTCATCGGTCTCGAGTGGTACCCGGTGCTCACCTTCCATCCTCCGCTGTCGGTGCTGTCGCCCGGCGACCGCCGCGCGTTTCTCTACCGGCGCTTCTACGAGGACGTGACCCGCCGCCTCGTGCCGCCATTCTGGCGAACGATCGTCCAGGGCATGATCCGAATGGGCAAGCAGCTCTGCTACCTCGGCTACTACAGCGACCCCCGCACGCACGCGATCACCGGGTACGTGCCGTTCTCGGAGCGCCCGACGACGCTGGGAAAACTGAAACAGCATCCTTCCCCGAGGCGGAAGCCCCTCGAGGTCGAGACGGCATCCGACGTCACAGCCGAAGTCGTGACCGGCGACGTCGTGATCGTGGGATCGGGCGCCGGCGCCGCGATTCTCGCCGAGGGGCTTGC
Organism: Thermoanaerobaculia bacterium; assembly: GCA_035763965.1. Taxonomy (GTDB): domain Bacteria; phylum Acidobacteriota; class Thermoanaerobaculia; order UBA5066; family Gp7-AA6; genus Gp7-AA6. Next base: position 991 of record DASUAD010000018.1, read on the forward strand.
GGCCCGAGGGCGCGACGTCCTCATGATCGAGCGGGGAGACCACTGGGATCCCTCGACGTTCACGGAGGACGAGGTGGAGATGCTCGCCCGGCTCTACGATCAAGGCGCGCTCCAGTTGACCCGCGACTTCCGCTTCCAGGTCCTCCAGGGCAGCTGCGTCGGCGGGACCACGGTCGTCAACAACGCCGTGTGCTTCGACATCCCGGCACACGTCCTCGCGCGCTGGAACGACCCGGCGGAGTGCGACGCGGCGATCGACGAGCCTCGACTCCGGAAGTCCTTTCAGGACGTGAGGACGAGACTCGAGATCGTGCCGCAGAACCACGGCAACCTGAATCCGGGTGCGCGCTACTTCCTCGCCGGCATCCACGCGGTCGGCCTCGACCTGCCGCCGAACGGGTCCGGCGTCGTCGACGCCAACATCAGAGACTGTCTCGGCTGCGGCTACTGCAACATCGGCTGCGCCTACGGCCGCAAGCTCTCGATGCTCGACGTCGTTCTTCCGGAGACGCAGGAGAAATACAACGTCGGCGGCCGCAAGGCGCTGCGCATCATCGCCGGCTGCGAAGCGGAGAAGCTTCACGCGCGGGGCGACGAGATCACCCGCCTCACCTGCAGCTTCCGCGACGGGCGCCGCCTCGACGTCCGAGGCAACACGTTCGTCGTCGCCGCCGGCGCCATCTCCTCGAGCCTCCTTCTGCGCAACTCCGGGATTGCGAGCGACCGGGCCGGGAAACGTCTGGCGTTCAACATGGGATCCCCGATCACCGCGGTCTTCCGCGATGTCGTCGACTCCTACGACGGCCTCCAGATCTCGCACTACCTCCGTCTCTCGCCGGACCGGGGATTCGTCGTCGAGACGTGGTTCAACCCGCCGGTCGCGCAGGCCCTGACGATGCCCGGCTGGTTCGAGGACCACGAACGCAACATGCGGCGATACAACCGCATGACGTGCGCCGGGATCCTGGTCGGCACGGAGGGAAACGCGGAGGCGCGGCGAGGGGGCCTGACCGGGCGGGAGGTCGATTACGACCCGACCGCTGCGGACCTCGGAAAGCTTCTCGACGGGCTGATGCTCGTCGGCAACGCCTTCCTCGCGGCCGGCGCCGAATGCGTCATCCCGAACACGTTCGACTACTACGAGTTCTGCACCCCGGGGGAGCTTCGCCGCCTCCCGGAGCTCGTGAAGGACGCGAGCGACATCACGCTCGGCACCGGACATCCGCAGGGCGGAAACCCGATGAGCGTCGATCCGAAGAAGGGCGTCGTGGACCCCGAGTTCCGCGTGCACGGGTACCGGAACCTCCACGTCGTGGACGCCAGCGTCTTTCCGACGTCGATCGGCGTCAACCCGCAGCTGACCGTGATGGCGCTCGCCGACTACGCGGCGTCGTGCGTGAAGTGATGAGCGATCAATGGCTCGGCCCGGACAACGGCGCCGTCCAGTACGCGCTCGTGCTCGTCGTGTACGCGTCGCTCTTCGGGATCATGCGCTACGCGCACGGCCACGTCGAGCTGAACTTCCGCAGGACGTATTGGGTCCTGTTCTGGGGCTGGAGCATTGGGACCTTTCTCGCGAACTACGGCCTCTACCGGGCCGGTTTGATGAGTTTTCTGCCCTGGCTGAACAACTTCTTCCACACGTTCCTCTGGATCGGCCTCTGCCTCGGGTTCCTCTACGCGGGCGCTTACCGGCGGCCGTGGATCGAGCAGTTTCTCCTCTTCGCGATCTTCAGCTTCATCGTGAAGGCCGCCGAGCGCCTGATCCTGGGGACGTGGCAGCACGACCACTTCTTCTGGGTGTTTCGAGGGAATCTCGCGTACATCGTCGGCTGGAGCTTGATGGACGGGCTTTATCCCACGGTGTCGCTGGTCGCGCTTCGTTTCCTCGGGCGGTTCATCCCGGGCCTGGTGAGACCATGACCGAACAACACGATTCGGAGAAGAGCTCCCGCGAGCCGGTCGAACTGTCGGACGTCCTGCGCGACGAGCTCACGCACCTCGGACACGAGTGTCCGAAGGGAGAGGACGTCAAGTCGATCTACCGGCGAATCGGCCGGATCCCGCTGTCCGCCCTGTGCCTCTCGGGAGGCGGCGTCCGAAGCGCGACGTTCAACCTCGGCATTCTCCAGTCGCTGGCGGGGCTTCGTCTCCTCGACCGATTCGACTATCTCTCGAGCGTCTCGGGAGGCGGCTTCGTCGCGGGTTGGCTCCGAACGTGGATACATCGTGAGTCCTGCAAAGCCGTTTCGACGGCTCTTTCTCGACCGTCGAAGGTGCAGGATTTCGATCCGCTCCACCCCGAGCCGGAGCCTCTCGCGCACCTGCGTGTGTTCAGCAACTACCTGACGCCCCGCGTCGGTCTGTTTTCCGCGGACACCTGGGCGGCGGCCGCGATGGTCGTCCGGAACCTGATCCTGAACTGGCTCGTCCTGGTGCCGGCGCTGGCCACTCTCGTCCTGATCCCACAGACCGCGCTCGTCGTGTCGACTATTTATGGAGACTGCCCGACGGAACCGCTCCAGATCGCGCGTCAGACGACCTGGGGGCGATGGGCTCTGGTCGCGTCGATCGTGGCCGGTCTGATCTCCAGCGCGGCGATCCACCACTTCCGGCGGCGGCGCGAACCTTCCGCGCGTGGATCGACGATTCTGCTGTGGGGCCTCCTGCCGCTCTGGCTCGCGGCGGCGGGACTCTGCCTCGCGGTGCTGTGGCTGTGCCCGGATCTCTACCCGGAATCCCAGGTGCTGGCCTTTTGCGCGTTGTGGTGCATCGTGATTCCCCTCCTCGGATGGCTCGTGTCACTCTGGACGACGCGCGGGCAGGCGGACGCGCCTCAATGGCAGGCGGACCTGTTCGGGCTGCTTCTGTCGGGCGTTGTCGTGTCTGGACTTCTCTTCGTGGTCGCTTACTGGTGGGTGCCTTCGTTGAGAGCGAACCCCCGACTGTTCACGATCGTCGGCGTCCCAGTTCTTCTCGGGCTCTATCTTCTCGCCCGCAGCCTGTTCGTGGTCTTTTCAGCGCTCGGCGAATACTCCGGTCCGCACCCGGGGGTGCTCGACCGGGACGATGCCGATCGCGAGTGGTGGGCGCGGCTCTCGGGGCTCATTCTGCTCGCCGCCGTGACCTGGATGGTGGTCGGCGCCCTCGTGATTCTGGGAGCCGAGCTGACCCAGAAGATCGGCGTCAACTTTGCGCGGAGCGCGACGTTCAGCGGCGTGCTGGGGCTCATCACCTCGATGCTCGCCGCGAGCCCGGAAACCTCGGGCGGACGGCGGGCGGCCCCGAAACCCCAATCGGTCGTCAAGGAAGTGCTCGTGCGGCTCCTCGCTCCGGTGACGATTGCCTGCATTCTTCTCCTCCTCGCGACGCTCACATCCCGAATTGGCCTGACGTGGACGCTCGTCTCTCTGTCGGCATCGTGGTTGCTCGGATGGGTCGTGAACGTGAACCGGTTTTCGGCCCACGGGCTCTACCGCAGTCGGATCGTCCGCGCTTACCTCGGAGCGTCGAATCCCCACCGCACGCAGGACAACTTCACGGGATTCGATCCCCAGGACAATCTGCGGCTTCACGAGCTCGATGATGGGAAGCGGCCCATCCCCGTCCTCAACGGGACGCTCAAC
>DASUAD010000019.1:0-3139 GCA_035763965.1 Thermoanaerobaculia bacterium
AGAGCTCGCGAACCTCTACCACCTCGGCCGGCAGGAGGTGACCGGCGCCGCGATCTGCTGCGATGTCGAGACGCGCGAGCACGGCGGTTGCGACGGATGGAACAACTTCAAGAACAGCCAGCTCGAGGAGTTCTACCTCGCGTTGATAGGGGAGCCCGCCGAAATCGGCTGATCCAGAGTCACTGGCGTCTCGTCTCGGTCGGTGGTGAAGCAGCGGCGGCGCCCGGGAGTCGGCCGTTCATGCCTGAACTCTCAATCGCCTCCTGAACTCCAGCCGACGGCCGCCGTTCGCGTTTCACCCGGCGCAATCTGATTTACCTGAATCTGGTGATTCACGCGGCGGTCCGGTATCTCTTACCTGACGTTTGATGCATCGAACAGCCGCGGCGGGCGAGATCCTCTCGCGCGCGTTTCCGGAAGGAGACTGATATGAAAGGTTTCGTGAACGACATCGAAGACATGACCGAGCAGAATTCGGATTTCCGGCGCGTGCTGTACACCGGCAAGCAGCTCCAGCTGGTGCTGATGGCGATCGAGCCGGGCGAAGACATCGGTGAAGAGGTCCATCCGGACCGCGACCAGTTCTTCCGGATCGAGGACGGAAAAGGCGAGGTCTGGATCGACGGCATGGGGACGAAGATCGAGAGCGACTCGGCGGTCCTCGTTCCCGCCGGCGCGCGGCACAACATCCGGAACACCGGCAGGGAGCCGCTGAAGCTCTACACGCTGTACGCTCCGCCCGAGCACGCGGACGGTACGGTGCACGCGACCAAGGCGGATGCCATGGCGTCGAAGGAGCACTTCGCCGGACAGACGACGGAGTAGCCCGACCCGGACCGGTTCAGATCAGCTCATGGCGGTACGCGTAGACGACCGCCGCGAGCTTGCTGTGGACGTCCAGGCGCTGCAGAATCGACTGGATGTGGTTGCGCACCGTAACCGGCGCGATCGAGAGCTTCTTCGCAATTCCGGCCGTCGAAAGTCCCCGCGCCAGGCAGCGCAGCACCTCCTGCTCCCGCTCGGTGAGCGCCACGGGCTCGCCCTCCGACGAAGTCATCGGCCACAGAGGCTCGTGGCTCGCGGCTTCCTTCTCGAGTTTCTTCTCGAGGTTCGAAGGGGTCTTTTTCCCCTCGCGGACGATGTGTACGACGGTCGAAAGCGCCGGATGATACGAAGGGATCGCGAAGAGCGACATCTCGACCCAGCGCCTCCCGCCGTTTCCAGTCGGCACTTCCAGCGGAAAACGCTTGACGGGCTCCGCCTGTTTCTCCCGCGCCTGGAAGGCGACGGGACAGTTGCGGTAGCAGTAGATGTTGCCCTGCGCGTCGCGCCCCGCGAGCACCTCGTAGCAGCGCTTGCCGAGAACGGCGCGGGCCGGCCTGCCGAGAAGCTCCTCGGCTCGCTTGTTCCAGAGCACGATCCGGTCGGCGGAGTCGATCGCGAAGACCGCCTCTTTGCTCCGTGCGATCCGGTCGAGGGTTTCGTCGGCGGACGAGCTCACGCCGCCGATTCTAGCGCGGCACGGTGGAAGAGAAGCGAACCCGGGGCGGCGTAGGATCGGGAAGGAGGAGAAATGCTGGGAGAGATGACCCCGCCCGAGATCGAAGAGCTTCTCCGCGCGGAGATTACGGGTCGCATCGGGTGCCATTCCGAAGGTCGGACCTACGTCGTTCCGATCACGTATGCCTACGACCGGGGCTCCGTCTACTGCCACAGCCCGGAAGGCCAGAAGCTCCGGATGATGCGCGAGAACCCGGCCGTCTGTTTCGAGGTCGACCGGGTGGAGGATCTCGGCAACTGGAAGAGCGTCATCGCGAACGGTCGGTTCGAGGAGCTCACCGGGCGCGAAGCGATCTCGGCGATGGACATCCTGATCGCGCGTTTCACTGAGATCTCGCGCTCGCCGAATGCTCACCCATCGTTCGTACTCCGGAAATCCGAGGCCGAATCCGCGCGCGCCGACGGGCGCCCGATCGTTCTCTTCCGGATCCGGCTCGCCGCAAAGACCGGACGTTTCGAGCGAACCGCCGGCTGAGCACCCGCCGGAGCGCCTCGCCGCCGTAGAATCGGCCGGACGATGCGTTACAGGTACGGCGAGTATCCGGTCGATCTCGTCCGGCAGCTGCTGACCTTCCAGGAGCTGACGAAACTCTTTCTCCAGCTCGTCCTCCAGACGGGAGGGGACGTCGAGGAGGCGCTCACCTGGATGAAGTACCTCCAGGAGAGGGGAATGATCGATCCCTCGATCGATCTCGAGGAGTTCCGCCGGCAGCTCGAGAAGAACGAAGTCGTCGAAGATCGCGGCGGGAAGCTGGCATTGACGGCCGCGGGAGAACGCCAGATCCGCCGGTCCGCGCTCGAGGAAATCTTCACGTCGCTCACGAAGTCGGGTCCCGGGTATCACGCGATCCCCCGGTCCGGCTCGGGCGGTGAGCTCCTGCCCGAGACGCGCCCCTACGAGTTCGGCGACAACCCGACGGCGATCGACGGCGTGCGCACGATCGGGAACGCGGTGCGCCGCGACGCCGACGAGATTGCCCTGAAGCCCGAGGACTTCGAAGTCCACGAAGAAGAGCACCTGACCTCGTGCGCAACGGTGCTCGCGATCGACATCTCGCACTCCATGATCCTGTACGGAGAGGACCGCTTCACGCCGGCGAAGAAGGTCGCTCTCGCGATGGTCGAGCTCATTCAGTCCAAGTACCCGAAAGACTCGATCGAGGTTCTCCTCTTCGGCGATGACGCGAAGCGGGTTCCGATCTCGGAGATCTCGAAGACGCAGGTCGGCCCGTTCCACACGAACACCAAAGCAGGCCTCGCGCTCGCCCGCAAGCTGCTCGTGCACCGCAAGAATCCGAACAAGCAGATCTTCCTGATCACCGACGGGAAGCCCTCGGCGATCTGGGACCACGGCCGGCTCTACAAGAACCCCTTCGGGCTGGACCTGAAGATCGTGAATCGCACGCTCGAGGAGGCCGACGCGTGCCGGCGTGACGGGATCACGATCACGACCTTCATGATCGCGACGGACTCGTATCTCGTCGCCTTCGTCGACAAGCTGACCAAGATCAACCGCGGGCGCGCGTATTACGCGTCGCCGTACAACCTGGCGGAGTTCCTGTTCACCGACTACATTCGG
>DASUAD010000020.1:0-2857 GCA_035763965.1 Thermoanaerobaculia bacterium
TAGCTCGCGAATCCCCGCGCCCGCGGGGAGAGGGAGTCGGGTCGCGAATCCCGCGACGGAAGGGAGACGGGCTTGTCTCCGCGGAGTCAGGGCCCGCGTCTCCCTTCCAGCCGCGCCGTCACGGTCATCAGGTCCTCGTGCGCTCCGACTAAGAAGAGCGTGTCGCCGGCCTGGAGCGGCTCGTCGGTCGGCGCGGGCGAGTACGGCGCGCCGCGGCGGATCATGGCGGGGACCGCGACGCGCGCGTCGGCCACCCCGAGATCCGCGAGCGTCTTCCCGAGCGCCGGCGTGTCGGGCAGGACGAAGAACGTGAGCGACGTGCCCGCCTCGAGCATCGCGGAGAGGCGCCGTCCCTCGGCCGCGCGGCCCGCGGGGTCGCGCAGAATCCGGTACGCCTCGTCCCGCAGGATCCGGATCTGCGCGGCAACCACGTTCGCGGGCACCGCGAGGAGGCGCATGAGCCGGGAGACGATCTCGACGGACGTCTCGAACTCCTCCGGGATGACTTCGTCCGCGCCCAGCTCGCGCAGCGCCTCGACCTGCGAGATGTAGCGCGTCCGCACGATGATGTGGAGCTTCGGGTTCTCCCGCCGGCAGACGCGGACGATGCGCCGCGTCCCGTCGGGATCGGAGATCGCGATCACCGCGGCGAGCGCGCGCTGGATCCCGGCGGCTTCGAGGCCGCTCGGGTCGCCGGCGTCGGCGACGACGACCCGGCTTCCGTTTTGCCGCGCGATCTCGGCGCGGTGCGGGTCCTCTTCGACGACGACGTGCGGAACCCCGGTCTCCGTGAGCACGTGTGCCACGTTCAGGCCGTTCAGGCCGTAGCCGATGACGACGATGTGGCCGGAGAGCTCGCGTTCGGTCTCCCCCTCCGCCGGCTCCGGCCGGCCCCGCATCCGCTCCGCGAGCTTGCGGCCGAGCGCGACGAGCACCGGAGTCGCGCCGAGCGTGATGACCGCCGTCGCGACGAAGAGCTGCTCGTCTTCGGGCTGGAGGACTCCGAACCGCTTTCCCTCCTGCGCGAGAAGGAACGAGAACTCGCCGATCGGCGCGATCGCGAACGCCGCGCGCAGCGACGTGCGCGGCAACGCACCCGACGAGCGAAACGCCGGGTAGGCGGCGACGACCTTGATCAGCACGACCGCGCCGACGGTCGCGAGCACCAGCGGCAGGGCAGCCACGACGAACGCCGGATCGAGCAGCATCCCGATCGACGCGAAGAAGAGGACGGACAGGAAGTCGCGGAACGGGCGGAGGACGCCGCTGATCTCGTGGATGAACTCCGTGTCGCCGACGACGACGCCGGCGGCGAAGGCGCCGAGCGCCGCGGAGATCCCGAGGCGTCCCGCGGCGGCGATCGTCGCGACGATGAGCACGATCACGCCGGCCGTGAAGACCTCCCGGCTGCCGAGCGCGGCGATCCGGCGGAAGAGGCGCGGCACGATCACGCGCGCGATCAGGATCAGCAGGACGACGCCGGCGATCGCGATGCCGACCCGCAGGAAGACCTTCGGCAGGGGCGGGGCGCCGGCTCCCGACGCGAACGCCGGCACCAGGAGCATGAGCGGAATCACCGCGAAGTCCTGGAACAGCGAGACGCCCAGGAAACGCCGCGCGAACGGCGCGCCCATCTCGTCGCGAGTCGCGAGAATCGGAAGGACGACCGCCGTCGACCCGAGCGCGACCAGCAGGCCGTAAAAGGCGCTCTGGCGCACGTCGGACCGGAAGAAGAGCCCGACGACGATCACGACGAGCACGGTGAACGCGATCTGGAGCGACCCCGAGAGGAGGGTCGTCCGCCCGAGCGTCCGCAGCTTGTCGAACGGGATCTCGAGCCCGATGAAGAAGAGGATGAGCGCGACTCCGAGCTCGGCGATCTGCTCGACCGAGTGCGTGTCGCGGATCCATCCGAGCGCGTGTGGTCCGATGACGATTCCCGTCGCGAGGTACGCGATGACCTCGGGCACCTTGAGGCGCTTTCCGAGGAACAGGAGCGGGAACGACGCCGCGAGGATGATTGCGACGTCGACGAGCAGGCTGCGGCCTTCACCTTCCACGGGAGGCAACTCTAGAGGTCACGTCTCCCCTTGTCACCCTCGTTTTGGTCGAGAACACCGGTTGAGGAGTCGCCGTACTGGACGAGGAAGACACCCGCCAGCACGATCAGTCCGCCCGCGACGGTCGTCACGTGCACCGGCTCACCGAGCAGCGCGACCGCGGCCGCGAGCGTGACGAGCGGCTCGAGATACAGGAACGCGGCGACGCGCGAGGTCTCCATGCGCTCGAGCGCCGCGTACCAGAAGAGGTAGCCGAAACCCGAGCACCCGATCCCGAGAAAGAGCAGCGCCGCCCAGCCCCTGGCGGAAATGCGGGGCCACTCGGCCCAGCCGCCGCGGGCGAGGAAGATCGGCGCGAGCATGAGCCAGCCGGCGAGCATCGAAAAGGCAATCGTCCGCGCGCTTCCGAGGCGGGTGAGAGTGCGTCTCCCCACCACGCTGTAGACCGCCCAGTTCACGGTGCTCGCGAGGATCAGGAAGTCGCCCCGGGTCGCCGGCAGCGCGAGGGAAGCGGCGCTGACGCGGCCCCGTGTCACGACCAGCACGGCGCCCGCCAGCCCGAGGAGGAGTCCCGCGCTCCGAAGCGCACCGAGTCGCTCGTGGAGGAAGAGCGCGCCGAGGATCGCGGACCAGATGGGGATCAATCCGATCAGCCACCCGGCGTGGACCGCGGTCGTGTGCTCCAGGCCGTGCGCCTGGAGCAACTGGTGGACGAAGACGCCGAGGAAGCCCATCGAAAGAAGCGCGAGCCACGAGCCGCGCGGCGGCGGGACGAGGCGCCGGCTTGCGGCGAGCAG
>DASUAD010000021.1:0-3027 GCA_035763965.1 Thermoanaerobaculia bacterium
CCTCGACCCACTCGGGCTCGTCGTCTTTTCTCTTCACGTTTTCCTCCGCCCATCCTTCGACACCTTGAGAGCCGTCTCGCCGCGCTCCTCGACCCGCCCAACCACCGCTGCGCGATCGGCGCCCTTCTCTCTCGCGCGTGCGGCGTAGCGCTCGGCTTCTCCTTCCGGAAGCGCGACGAGCAGCCCGCCGGAGGTCTGCGCATCGCACAGGAGCAGGAAGTCGTCGTCCGTCACGTCGGGTCCCACCACCGTTCGGGGCTTCAGGCTGCGGACGTTGACGCGCGAACCCTCCGGGGCGATTCCGCGCGCCACGATTCTTCTGGCCTCGGACAGGAGCGGCACCGCGTCCACGGAGAACTCGCCCGTCGTGCCCGACGCCTCCATCATTTCGTACGCGTGGCCGAGAAGCCCGTAGCCGGTCACGTCGGTCGCCGCGTGGATCTCGAAGCCATCCATCGCCTCCACGGCCGGCCGGTTCAAGGCGGACATCACCCGCGATGCGTCCTCGAGAGCGTCGTCCGACAGGACCCTTCGCTTGAGGAGACCGGTGATGCCCTCCGCCGCGATCGCGTCGACGCGCCCCGCGGACACGGTCACGCCGATCCCGAGCGGTTTCGTGAGAACGAGCGCGTCGCCCGGCCGCGCCCCCGCGTTGCGGGTGAGCTCGCTCTCCTTCGCCATCCCCGTCACGGCGAGCCCGTAGATCGGCACGTCGTGAGCGATCGAGTGCCCACCGCCGACGACCGCTCCCGCCTCCGCGACCTTGTCCGCCCCACCCCGCAGAATCTCTTCGAGCATTTCGGACGGCAGCGTCCCGGTCGGAAACGCCACGAGCGCGAGCGCCAGCACGGGGCGCGCGCGCATCGCGTACACGTCGGAGAGCGAGTTCGCCGCGGCGATCTGCCCGTAGACGTACGGGTCGTCCACGACGGGAGTGAAGAAGTCCACCGTCTGGACGAGGACCTGCCCCTCCCCGATGCGATAGACGGCGGCGTCGTCGGCGGACGCGTGCCCGACCAGCAGATTCGGATCCGCCGGCGCCGGGAGCTTCGCGAGAAGCGCGGAAAGGTCGAACTGACCGATCTTGCAGGCTCAACCCGCGCTCGACGCGAACGTCGAGAGCGCGGGATAGCCCGCCTTGCGATATGTCACGGCTGGATTATAGGGACGCGAAGGGCGCTTTGACGGTCAACGGGCGCGCGCGCCGCGCGGCGCTGGTCCGAGCCCGAGCAGCCGGCGCGCGCTCGATACGCCGGCGGAGAGGCCGACTCCGACGAGCGCCGACAGGATCTCGCGCCCGTGGCTCCGTCCGAGGTACAAACCGAGGAGCGCTGCGCCCGCGACCGTGAGCAACGGGTAGTCGCGCGCGGTTCGACGGACGTCGTCCGGAAGCGCCTTCTCGATCGCGGCGACGCGGATCATGCTTCGGGAGATGTCAGGAGCGAGACGGGAGACGCCGGGTCTCAGTCGTCGTCTCCGCCTCCCAGCAGGTAACCGAGAAGGAACCCGATTCCGACGGACAGGGCGACCGCGGTGCCCGGGTTGTCCTTCACGTACTTGCGCACGTCGTCCCAGATGTAGCCGTAGTCCTTCTCGATCCGCTTGGCGGTCGCCTTGACGCTCTTGCGCACGTCCGCGCTCACGTCGTCGAAGGAGTCGCCGAGAACGTCCTTCGTCTGTTCGATCTTTTCTTCCACGAAATCGCGCGCGCGATCGAACGGGGTTTCCTTTGCCATCGCTCACCTCCGGTCAGGGTCGGAATCTTATACCTGCGAAGGGCGTGCCGATTCCTCACCCCGACCTCTCCCCGCGATGCGGGGAGAGGGAAAGCGCCACGACATAATCGCCGCTATGGCGACGCTGCGGTTCCTCGGCGCCTGCGGGACGGTGACCGGCTCGAAGTTCCTCCTCGAGGCCGGGTCGCGGCGCGTGCTCTTCGACTGCGGCGTCTTCCAGGGCTCCTCCGCGCTGAAGGAAAAGAACTGGATGGCGCCGCCTTTCGATCCGTCGTCGATCGACGCGATCGTCCTGACCCACGCTCACATCGACCACACCGGGTATTTCCCCCGCCTGGCGAAGTCGGGCTTTTCGGGACGGGTCTACGCCACCCCTCCGACGCTCGGCCTTCTCGGGTACCTGTGGCCGGACGCCGCGAACCTCCACGAGGAAGACGCGCGCTACGCGAACCAGAAAGGCTATTCCCGCCACCGTCCCGCACTCCCCTTCTTCGATTCCGAGGATGCGCGCAAAGCGCTCGAGTTCGTGAAGCCGGTGGCGTTCCACGAACGCGCGGAGCTGGCGCCGGGACTCGCCTTCACGTTTCGCCGAGTCGGGCACATCCTGGGCGCCGCTTTCATCACGGCCGAGGTCGACGGAAAGCGACTCGTCTTCTCGGGCGACGTCGGGCAGCGCAACGTTCCGATCCTCAAAGATCCGGAGACGCCGGACGCAACGGATTACCTCCTGCTCGAGTCCACCTACGGCGATCGCCTCCATCCGGCCGCCTCTCCCCGCGAAGAGCTCGGCCGCGTCGTCGCGAAGACGGTCGCGCGGCGCGGGGTCGTGTTGATCCCCGCCTTCGCAATCGGCCGCGCACAGGACGTCCTCTACCACCTCCGTTCCCTGCAGCACGAAGGGAAGCTCGCCGCCGACCTTCCGATCTACGTGGACAGCCCGATGGCCGTCTCGGCTGTGGACCTCTACTGCGAGACACTGTCCGAGCACGACCTCGAGATGACGGCGCTCCGGGACCGAGGGCTCTGTCCGATCGAAGGGCCGTCCGTGCACCTCGTCCGCGATCGCGCCGGCTCGAAGGCGTTGAATGACCGAAACGGGCCAATGGTCATCGTCTCCGCGTCGGGGATGTTGAGCGGCGGGCGGATCATCCATCACCTGAAGCGCCGTCTTCCCGACCCGGAGACGACGCTCCTGCTCGTCGGATTTCAGGCGGCCGGTACCCTCGGAAGAAGGATTCTGGAAGGCGCCCGCGAGGTCCGGCTCCACGGTCAGGACGTGCCGGTTCGCGCC
>DASUAD010000022.1:0-2437 GCA_035763965.1 Thermoanaerobaculia bacterium
GTGGAGAACGAAGGCGTGCCGCCGGACATCGAGGTCGAGATGACGCCAGCCGACGTCATCGCGGGAAAGGACCCTCAGCTCGAGCGCGCGATCGCGATCGTGATGGACGGGCTGAAAAAGAATCCGCCGGTGGCCGTGAAGAGGCCGGCGTATCCGGTGAAGAACGGGACGGGAATGGCGCAGCAGAAGCCGGCGGAGACGACACAGCCGCCGGGAGGATCGAAGTAGAAAGGTCGCTTCCAACGCCCTCTCCATCTTGCGGGGAGAGGTGGGGGTGAGGGGGGATGGTGATCGGGCACGGGCTGCGGCGGCCGTCATGATCGCCGTCGTCCTGCTGCTCGTCGCGGCGAGTCTCCAGGGCGAAGCGCGCGCTTCCGATGACTTCGCAGCGGCTCTCGAGAAGCTTCGGCTCGCGAATCACATCCCGGGTCTCTCAGCGGTCGTCGTCAGGGACGGCCGGGTCGTCTTCCAGCGCGGCTTCGGCTTCGGGAATCTCGAGAAGCGCGTCCGCGCGACGCCGGACACGCCGTACAACATCGCGTCGGTCACGAAGCCTCTTTCCGCGGTCGTGGCGCTCGAGCTGGTCGAGGAGGGGAAGCTCGACCTCGACCGGAGGCTCGAGTACAACCGCGAGTTCGCCGAGTTTTGCGAGGAATTCGGTCGACAGGACTCGATCTTTTCGCGCGATCTCCGATGCGAGGAGCTCACGCTGCGCCATTTGCTCTCCCACACGGTCAGCGGCGCTCCGGGGCAGCGTTTCTCCTACAACCCCGTGATGTTCTCGATGGCGTCTCGCCCGATCGCCGCAGCCGCCGGGAAGCCCTTTTCGACGCTCGTCGACGAGCTCGTCTTTCGACCGGCGGGGATGAAGCGTTCCGCCCGGATCCATCGGGATCTTCCGCTGCGCGCCGACCTGTCACGCGACCTCGCGCCGCCCTATCACCTCGACGACCGGGGCCGGCTCGTTCCCTCGCCCGCGCCGGCCCCGCAGGGCGACGGCGCGGCCGGGGGAGTGGTCTCGACCGCGCTCGACCTCGCGAAGTTCGACGTCGCGCTGGACGCGGGGAAACTCGTGTCGCAGGAATCGAGAGAGTTGATGATGACGCCGGCGCGCGCGGCGTCGGGGGCGGCGCTTCCCTACGGCCTCGGATTCTTCACGCAGGGATACCGGGGTCGCAGGCTCGTGTGGCACTCGGGTTGGTGGGAGAAGGCGTATTCGGCGATCTACCTGAAGGTCCCGGAGGAGCGGCTCACGCTGATTCTCCTGGCGAACAGCGAGGGGTTGTGGTGGGACAACCCGCTCGACGCCGCGCAGATCGAGAAGTCACCCTTCGCCGCCGCGTTCTTGAGGCGTTTCGTCAGTTCGGGGCCGGCGAGGATTCCGACAGCTCCTTGATCGTCCGCAGCATCTTGCGGCTCATCACGAAGCCGGTGGGATCGATCAGATACGGACCGCCGACGAGCTGAGCGAGGAAGCCCTTTCCGACCTGGTTCCGTCCGCGCTCGAGGAGGCGGGTCCTCCCGCCTTCCGCGTCGAGCAGATGGAACGACCACGTGATGCGCGAGCCGTCGGGCTGTTCTTCTCCGCCGAGGACGAGTGCGCGCTCCGGTTCCAGGACCGTCACCGGCGGGCCGAATCCACTCCGGTGCGTCCGGATCGTGTCGCCGACCGCGAGCCGCTGGAGGTCCGGCCGGATCTCGGTCACGTTGTGAATGCCGCAACCCGCGAGGTTCTCGAGTCCTTCGTAGGTGTAGAAGCCTCCGCGGCCCTGTCCGAGCTGGACGAGCCACGGCCAAACGGCCGAGCGCGGAGCATCGATCGTGATCGCATGGTCGTACCCCCAGACCGGATGCGGCACGAGCTCGTCTCCGGGGAGTTTCCGGGCAATCTCCTCTTCGGTCGCGCCCCAGCGGGTCCGGCGGCGATGGAGCACGGGCCCCAGCACGACGTGCAAAGCGATCTGAAGGGCGCCCCAGAGCGATTCCCGAAGCTTTTTCATGGTCTCCCGGCTCCGACCCCTTTATAGCGAGGAACGACTTGCCCGGCACTGATGCGGACGAATCCCCCAGAAAACGAAATGTCTCCGTGGCCTGTCCCAATCCGTCCCGTTCCAGGACTCTCTAAGAACGGAGAGGGAATAGGCTTCGAACAGCAGGGCCTCCGGGAGGTGCACGATGGGGTCTGCACCGCAGCCTCACGAACGACAGATCACGATCATCGCGCAGGATCCGTCCGTCCGGGTGGACGGCAGGATTCTCCGCACACAGATCCGGATTCCGGCGGAGACGCTCAAGCCGGGTCCGGTCGGGTATCGGGTCGAGGTCATCGACTACGACGCTACCCACGACACCTTCTACCTTCCGCAGCCGCCCCCGCCCACGGAATCCGAGGACGCCGACCCCTTCGAGAAATACTCCGACGAGAAGCTCGAGAGCG
>DASUAD010000023.1:0-2031 GCA_035763965.1 Thermoanaerobaculia bacterium
GAGATCGAGGGAGATGTAGCCGCCGAAAGAGAAACCGGCGAGGCCCACCGGTGGCGGGACCTCGCGGACGAGCGTTTCGACGAAATCGGCATAACCGGCGATCGACGACGGCGCCGCCGCTTCGGTGTTGCCGCGGCCGGGAAGGTCCGGCTTGAAGACGCGGAATCTCGCTGCGAGCGCGCGCGCCACTCCCGACCACATCGCTCCGTCGAGGGGATAACCGTGCACGAGGATGATCGACGGCCCGCTTCCAAGCTCGCGGATTTCGGCGGAGGCGCCGTTCCACTCGATTCTCATGGTCGTCTCTCCGGATGTCCCGGCTTCGGGGATCTTATCCGGGTGTGAGCCCCACCGCCGCGATCTTGCGGGTCAGTGTCGGAAGCGCGGCGTCGCCGAGCTCGTCGGGCAGGAACCAGCGGCTCGCGCGGCTCGATCCGTCGGATCCGGACGTCCGGCGATTCGCCCGGAAGATCGCGACTTCGACCCTGCGGTTGACCACGGTGTGGCGCGCGCCTCCGATGGGGCGTGTCCCGGCGAGCTCGAGTCCGAGCGCTTCCATCCGGCGGACGAGACCGCGACGGGCCTCGGCGGGCGACCTGCCCTCCGCCGACGGAAACTCCCAGAGGCCGTCCAGCCAGCTCGAGCGGCGCCGGACGAGGAGCACGCGCCCTCCGCTCTCGGCGACTGCGGCGGCGAGGGAGAGTCGGACCGGACGGGGGCGCACGCGGCGGCGTGGAAAGCGGTCCGGGTCACCGAGGCGTCGCGCTGTGCATCTCGAAGCGACCGGACAGACGCGGCAGAGCGGTTTTCGCGGAGTGCAGATCGTCTGGCCCAGATCCATGAGCGCCGCGGTCACGTCGCCGGGACGGCGGGCCGGGAGCAGTTCGTCCGCTCGCGCGAGGACGCGGGCTTTGAGCTCTCCGGAACCGGCGCGGCCCGGGAGCGCGAAGATGCGTGAGAGAACTCTCTCCACGTTCGTTTCCGCCGCGGGCGCGCGCACCCCGTAGGCGAGCGACGCGACGGCGGCGGCCATGTACCTGCCGAACCCCGGGAGTCCCTCGAGAACGGCCGGGGAACGGGGAACCTCGCCGTCCCCGGTGCGGACGATCTCCTGCGCGGCGAGCCGCAGGTTGCGCGCGCGGGCGTAGTAGCCGAGGCCCGACCACGCCGCAAGAACCTCCTCCTCGCTCGCGCGGGCGAGAGTTCGAATATCGGGAAAGCGGAGCAGGAACCTCTCGTACCGGTTCCGAACGGCCGCGACCGTGGTCTGCTGGAGCATCACCTCGGAGACCCAGATGCGGTACGGGTCCGTGGTGCCGCGCCAGGGAAGCTCGCGCTTCTCGCGGCGGAACCAGCGGAGAAGGTCGCGGCGGAGAGCCGGGGTCAGCTCGCCGGCGTCAGCGATTCCCGCGGCGCGATCCAGTCGGGCTCGCGCATCAGCTCGGCGATGAAACGCTGCTCGTCGGGGCTCGGAAGGGTCTCCGCGAGGTGCTTCTCGTAGTCCTCCGGTGAGAGCGGCTCGCCTCTGACGGAGTAGCTCTTGCCCGCGAACTCTCCGATCGCCCGGTGGTACTTCATGTCCGGGGCCACGATCGGCGCGGCTCCGGCCGGCAGGTGCCTGTTGATCTGCTCGATCAACTTGTCGACCTCCTGCTTGTACATCTCCCGGGACAGCTCGTTCAGCCGCTCCCGGTCGGGTTCGCCCGCGTGCCGATGCTCGTCGTAGCGGCCTTTCAGGCCCCACACGTAGAACCATTCTGCGGAAGAGGAGTGATCCTTGCCGAAGAGATCGTACGCCGTCGAGAGCCACTTGTTGATGTACTTCTGGAGGAGCGGCACCGGCACGCGGCCCGCCTTCGCGATCCGCTGCAGCCCCATGTGGCCGGTCCCCAGGTGGAATCCTTCTTCTTTCAGCATCGGACCCATCGACCGCGCGAGCGGCGCGAACGCCGAGGTGGAGAGCATGTTCAGCTGGAACTTGCCGTCGCGGTCGACGAACTCCGTGTACGTGAAGAAGTCGACCCAGTTGTC
>DASUAD010000024.1:0-6432 GCA_035763965.1 Thermoanaerobaculia bacterium
GCGAGCGAGAAAGAGGAGAAGGCGATCCGCGCTCTCGCGTCCCGCACGGACGGCATCGTCGCGTTCGTCTTCGGCGAGGACGGCGAGGCCGACCCGGTCTTCGTCGACTCCCTGTCGAAACCCTGGTGGGCGGCATACGAGTCCGCCACGCGGGGTTCCCTGAAGCGGCCGTCGGGCGAAACGGGCCCGGCCTTGCCGGAGTCCGCGCTCGACCCGCTCACCGACGATCCCCGCACGGAGCTGCTGCACGCGCTCCCCTGGAACGAAAAGCAGGGCTCCGAGCTGACGCTGCGCGCGATCCGAGAGGCGAGCGTGGCCGGCGCGACGCTGGCCGCCGGAGAGTCCGCGACGTTCTCGCAGCCCTCGATCGCGGACCTGCTGGCGAGGTTCCGCTCCGATACGTCCGCGCGCCGGTTCGCCCAGGGCCGCGTCGTGGTTTTCGGCCCCGGAACCGACCGCGGCCGGCTCTTTCCGGTCGCGGCGCTCGCCGACGTGCTCGCCGGAAACCGCGCCGTCCCGCAGCTCCGCGGCTGGGCCGGGGAGGAAGGCCCGCGGTACGTCCGCGTCGGAGCGGAGAACGCGACCCCGCACGCGTCCGTGGCCTCCCGCGTCGAGAACTGGATCGAGGTCGAGCTGTCTCCCGCGCGCGTCGAGGATGTCGAGCTCGGAGGTTTCGATCGCTGGGAGGCGTACGACGAGAGCGGGCGCCTCGTCTCGCCGGGCCGGGCGACGCGCGTTCGGCTCTACGAGACTCTCGTCGCTCCGTTCGAGAAGTTCCCGCCGGCCCGCCTTCGCGTGCGGGGAAAGCCCCCGGCCGGGTGCTGCCGCGTGCGCACCCACCTCGTGCCGGCGACGGGAGGCGAGGTCGGGACGGGATGGGTCACGGAAACGGCCGGCGACGGCGCGATCCCGACCAAGTCACCCTAGGTTTTCCCGCGGGGGGAGAGCTCAGGCCGGCTGCTTGCGCCGGCTCTCCCGGATCAGCGACACGACTTTCGCAACGGGTCCGGAGGCCGCGAAGACGAGCGCGATCGCGAGGAGCGTCGCGGCCGGACGGTACGCGACCACCGCGAAGATGAGCGCGATTACCGGCAGGATCCACGCGCGGCGCTGGCGCTTCAAGTCGAAGTCCTTGAACGAGCGGTACCGCAGCGTCGAGATCATGAGGTACGACAGGATCACCGTCAGTGCGAAGAGGCCCGCCATCCAGACCCGGTCGACGAGCCGCTCGGGTGTCGCGAGAACGAGCACCGCGATCGTGCCGGCCGCCGCGGGGATCGGCAGGCCGATGAAGTACTTCTTGTCGACGACGCGCGTCTGGATGTTGAAGCGCGCGAGCCGCATCGAGCCGCACACGACGAACAGGAACGAGGCCATCCAGCCGAGCCGGTGAAACTCGGCGAGCCCCCAGGAATAGGCGAGCACGGCCGGCGCGACGCCGAAAGAGACGAGGTCCGCGAGGGAGTCGTACTCCTCGCCGAAACGCGAGGCCGAGTGGGTCAGCCGGGCGATCCGGCCGTCGAGCATGTCGAGAACGGCCGCGGCGATGATCAGGATCGAGGCGGTCTCGAAGGTCCCCCGGATCGAGCACCAGATCGAGAGATAACCGCAGAAGAGGTTGCCGACGGTAAAGAGGGTCGGCAGGATGAAGAGACCCCGCGAAAGGCGCTGCCGGGCCCGGGTTCGAAGTCGGGGGGCGGCGCCGGTAGACGGCAGACGGGAGACGGGAGGAGAGAAGAGCGAGGGCGCTTCCTCTCCGGGTTGCCCGTCTCGTCTACCGTCTTCCGTCTCCCCTTTCACGTCTGAGCCCTCCTTCACGTCTTCCAACGCGCCAGGGCCGTCTTTCCTGCCCGAACTCTGTCCCCGCGCCCGACCAGGACCTCCGCGTCGTCCGGGACGAAGAGGTCCACGCGCGAGCCCAGACGGATCATTCCGATCCTCTGACCGCGCCAGAGGCGCTCCCCGACCCGGGGGTAGAAGACGATCCGCCGGGCGAGCGCACCCGCGATCTGCTTGAAGACGACGACGCCGCGCGTCGAGGTCAGGGAAATCCGGTTCTGCTCGTTCTCCGTCGAGGCCTTCTCGTGGAAGGCCGCACGGAGCCGACCCCGAACGTACGCGTAATCGGCCAGGTCGCCGGAGATCGGAGCGCGGTTGACGTGGCAGTTGAAGACCGACATGAAGATCGAGAGGCGTCGCGCGGCGCCCGGCGGCGCTTCGGGCGCCGGCGCGACGGAGAGAACGGTGCCGTCGGCGGGGGAGACGATCGTCTCCTCGCCGCCTTCCGGGACCCGCTCGGGATCGCGGAAGAACGAAAGGAGGAAAAGGGCGAGAACGAAAAGGAGGGCGGCGATGATCGGGCGCCCGAGGACCAGCGCGACGGCCGCGAGAGCCGCCGGAACGAGAATGAACGGCCACCCTTCGCGGGCGACGGGGATCCTCAGTGAGCGACCCCCTCCCGATAGGTGCGGGCGATCGCCTCCATGCGATCTTTGATGAGCAGCTTCTCCTTCTTGAGTCGTTTCTCCTCGATTTCTTCGTCTTCGGAGAGCCGCTGCTTCGCGGCGAGGATCTGCAGGCGGTGCTCGTGGTCCCGATGCTCGTCGTGAAGGCGGCGGTACTCCGGATCCAGCTCTGGCAAGGCCTCCGTGTGATCGCTTTCCATTCGATCAGACCTCCTTTTTGTTTTTTCGGGGGAAGAAGGGGCGGGGCCGAGTCACGCCTGGAAGTCTATCGGTGCGAACGGTGCGTTTCAACCGAGTTCGAGTTTTCCGGTTTCGGGCAGGAAGTCGAACACGACCTGCAGGTTGTCACCCACGATCACTTCTGGAGCGGAAGAACGAGCGCATACGCGTCCTCGCCGTCCTGGTAGTACGACTTCCGTCGGAACGCTTCGCGGAACCCGTAGGAGCGGTAGAACTCGCGCGCCGGGAGGTTCGATACCCGAACCTCGAGCGTCACGCTCGCTGCCCGAATCGCGCGGGCTCGCGCGATCGCGTCCTCGATGAGCATGCGCCCGAATCCGCGGTTACGGATTCGGGGATCCGTCGCGATCTTGTTCACGTGGAACTCTTCGTACAGGGAGACCGCGAAGAGGTATCCGCCGATGCGGGGAACGGCGTCGCTTTCCTCGCTTCCCTCGAGCACGCGCGCGTAACGGTACGGCTCGGAAAGCTCGCTCTGGAAGAACTCGCGCTTCCATGGGATCCGGAAGGACTCCCGTTCGATCCTGGCGATCTCGTCCAGGTCAGCCGGCTCGGCCGGGCGGATGAGGTACGGCGACGACTCGGGCTTACGGAGCGCCACGTTTTTCCTCGGCGGCGCTCGGCCGCGAGTAGACCCCCGCGAGACGGGAGGCGGTTTCTCCGGGTACGCGAGCGACCGCGAGCGCGAGGGCGCGCGAGGGCGATGTTCCGACCTTCTCACCGCGGGGAGTGACGAGGTCCGGCGGAAGCGACACGACCCGGAGTCCCCGGGTGCGCTCCCGCGCAGCCTCGTGGGAGAGACGGACGGGATCCGAAGTCAACTTTGCGCGATCGCCTCGGAGAGAGTAGACGGCGAGGACGACCTCACCGCGGCCGGCGTCGAGCGCCGTCGCGACTTCCAGGATCCCACGTGCCCGGACCGTTTCCGCGAGAGCCTCGAGCGTCGAGACGGTCTCGACCGGGATGCCGGCCGCGCGGCCGAGCCCCCAGGCCGTCGCGAGCCCGATGCGCAGACCCGTGAACGAGCCCGGGCCCGAGCAGACGGCGATCCGGTCGACCTCGGCGAGGCGCGCGCCCGCCGCTTCGAAGCACCGTTCGATCGCGGGAAGGAGCTCTTCGGACGCGCGGGCACGTTCCGAAGGCGGCGTCCCGGCCGCTCCGGCGACGCGATCGGATTGCGGGCGCGAGAGACACAGTCCTTCCTCCCACGCGCTGCCGCGGGCGAGCAGCGTGACGGAGGGAGCGGGACTCGCAGTGTCGATCGCGAGGATCTGCATCGGGAAGGACCTCGGGCGCCTTCGGGCGCGGTTATGCTAGCACCGCGGTGAGCGTTTCCCCTCCTCCGCGAGTCACTCCGATGCTCCGGCAGTACTTCGACATGAAGAGCCGGGTCCCCGACGCCATTCTCTTCTACCGGATGGGGGATTTCTACGAGATGTTCTTCGACGACGCGCGGGAGGCTGCGCCCCTGCTCGGGATCACCCTGACAGCGCGGCACCGCGACTCCGACATCGAAGCGCCGATGTGCGGCGTCCCATGGCAGAGCGCCGATCAGCACATCGCGCGCCTCGTCGCCGCCGGCCGCAAGGTCGCGGTCTGCGACCAGGTCGAAGACCCCCGCGCCGCGAAGGGTCTCGTCCGCCGCGACATCACGCGGATCGTCACGCCGGGCACGGTCCTGGACCCGGAAGCCCTCCTGCCGGACGCGCCGTGCTGGCTGGCTTCGCTCGCCCCGGGGAGCGGCGAGTGGGGACTCGCGTTTCTCGACCTTTCGACCGGGCGTTTTCACGCGGGACGCATCGCTCCGGCGCGGCTGCCCGAGGCTTTCGCTCTCTTCCGGCCGCGGGAAGCCCTCGTCCCCGAAGGGTGCGACCTGCCCTTCTCCCCGGAGGTGCCCGTCACGCGCCGCCCGTCGGAGTGGTTCGCCCGCGCCCGGTCGCAGGCTCTCGCGAGCGCGCCCGCCGGCGAAACGGCGGTGCGCGACGCCGCTGCCGCGGCGCGAGCCTATGCCGCGGAGACGAGGCCCCGCGGGCTTCCGCACGTTCTCGAGCCCGAACCGCTGCGGTTCGACGAGCGGATGCGCCTCGACGCGTCCGCAGTCGCGACTCTCGAGCTCTTCGAATCGTCCGACCGCGACCCGCGGCGCAGCCTCTGTGCGCTTCTCGACCGGACGAAGACGCCGATGGGTGCCCGCGCGCTCCGCGAAGGGATCTCCCGGCCGTCCATGGACGCGATCGAGCTCGAGGATCGCTGGGACGCGGTCGAGGAGCTCGTCGCGAAACCGGAGGCTCGCGAGGCGCTCGGCCGTGAGCTCTCCGGAATCGGGGACCTCGAGCGGCAGTTCGGACGCATCGCCGTCGGAACGGCGGGCCCGCGGGACGTGCTCGCCTGGGCCGCCGGGCTGCGGCGTCTCTCCTCTCTGCGCGCGGCGGGGGACAAGCTCGGTTCCCCGCGGCTTCGCCGGTTGCTCGACGGCATACCGGACGTCGCGGATCTCGCCGAGCAGGTCGAACGGACCCTGGCTCCCGACGCCCCGGCGCTCGTCACGGCCGGAGGGGTGATCCGCACGGGCGCCGACGCCGAGCTCGACTCGCTCCGCGAGTTGCGCCGCAACGCGCAGGGCGCGCTCCTGGCCGTGGAAGCGGAGGAGCGGCAGCGCTCCGGGATCTCGACGCTGCGCGTCCGGTACAACCGCGTCTTCGGCTACTCGCTCGAGGTCGGCGCGGCGCACCGCGATCGCGTGCCCGCGGACTGGATTCGAAGGCAATCCCTCGCGAACGCGGAGCGGTTCGTGACGCCCGCGCTGAAGGAGCTCGAAGCGAAGATCCTCGGCGCGGAAGAGCGCATCGGCGAGATCGAGTCGCGGATGTACGGCGAGCTCCTCGTCGGCCTCGCGCGGGGGACCGAACGGATTTCCCGCGCGTCGGCGGCGGTGGCGGGCGTCGACCTGCACGCGTCGCTCGCGGAGGTGGCGACGTCGGGTCGCTGGGTGCGGCCGAAGCTTTCGCCCACCCGCCGGCTCACGATCGTCGACGGGCGACATCCTTTAGTCGAGCACCACCGGCGCGAGGAGCCTTTCGTACCGAACGATTGCGATCTGTCCCCCGAAAAGAGAATCCTCGTCATCACCGGCCCGAACATGGGAGGGAAGTCCACTTACCTGCGGCAGGTCGGGACGATCGTCCTGCTCGCGCAGGCCGGCTCTTTCGTTCCCGCGACGAAAGCCGAAATCTCCCCCGTCGATCGTATCTTCACGCGGGTCGGCGCGGCGGATCACCTCTCGCGGGGCGAGTCCACTTTCATGGTCGAGATGCTCGAGGCAGCCGCGATCGTGCGCGAGGCCACGTCGTCGAGCCTGATTCTCCTGGACGAAGTCGGCCGCGGGACGTCCACGTTCGACGGCCTCTCGATCGCGTGGGCGCTCGTCGAGCACCTACACGACGCACCGGAGAAGGGCGGGTTCGTGCTGTTCGCGACCCATTACCACGAGCTGACCGAGATCGCGCTCGTCAAGCCCGCGGTCGCGAACGCCACGATGGCGGTCAAGGAGGTCGGGGGAAAAGTCGTCTTCCTGAAAAAGGTCGTGCCCGGCGCCGCCGACCGCAGCTACGGCATTCACGTTGCCGAGCTTGCCGGCCTTCCCGCGGCGATCACGGCGCGCGCGAGAGAGGTCCTCTCGAACCTCGAGAAGCAGGAACTCGACGTCCAGGGCGCGCCCGTGATCGCA
>DASUAD010000025.1:0-4598 GCA_035763965.1 Thermoanaerobaculia bacterium
CGGGGCGAGCTTCCCTTTTTCCTCGTACTCGACGACCCAGTCCGTGACGGTCCTCTCCGGCTCGGCGTGGCCGGCATCGAGAGATCGGAAGAGCCACTCCACTGCCTTCGTGTCTTCGCCCTTCATCCGGTAGAGCACGGCGAGGTTGAAGATCGGCGAGCCGTACCCGGGGCGTAGCTCGAGCGCCTTCAGGAGCACGGGCTCCGCGGCTTTCAGGTCGCGGACTGTCTCGCGCAGATAGACGCCGAGGTTGTTGTAGGCGCCTTCGGTCATCCCCGGCCGGTCTCCGCCGGCCGGTGCGAGCGGCTGTGTCTCGCTGCCGGTCAGGTATCCGAGCGCGCGGAGCTTCTTCGCGTACTCGCTCGCCTCCTCCTGCGAAATCGACTCCGACGAGACGCGCCGCACCGCGACGCTCGTGAAGAGGTCCTTGCGGGCAGGAGGAGCGACGCCGTCGAATGCGGAGGTGACGGCCTTTCCCGTCATCCGGCGGTCCGCCGGCAGTTCGAGCAGCGCGAGCACCGTCGGTGCGACGTCGAACACCGACAGCTTCGGGCGCGTCTTCGAGGGCCGGACGCGGGCTCCCCACGCGACGAAGACGCCGTTCACGCGGTGCCAGTACGCCGCGGTCGCCCAGTTCAGGGAGGATCGGGCGCACGTCCGGTCCTCTCCCCACTTGAAGCCATGGTCCGAGTTGACGACGAGCGTCGCGCCGTCCGCTTCCGCCCGGCGCATCCACTGGCCGAGCATCCTGTCGACCAGCGCGTAATACACATCGACCGCCCCGCGATATCGCGCGTAGTCCGCCTCGGACGTGCACTCGAGGCGGGGCGGGGAGTAGGGCGCGAAGACGTGTCCGATCTCGTCGGTACCCTGGAGGTAGACCGTCGTCAGGTCGGGCCGGTAGCGGTCGTAGAGCTCGCGCGCGATGTGGTGGTTGACGCGCGTCGCGCCCAGGATGCGCGCCAGGGCGACGACGACGTTCTCCATGCCGGCGCCGCTCGCGCGCGCGGACGCGATCTCGGAGCCGGGCACGTCGATGAAGCGCGTGAGTTCCCCATTCGAGACGGTGCCGTCGCGAGCGACGAGCTGTTCGACTCCCGGCGCCAGGGAGACGGGAAAAGCGGCTCCCTCGCGCGGAAGGTCGCCGAAGAGGAGCGGGCTCGCGCGGTCCGAAACGAAGAAGCCGTTCACCTCTTCGGCCGGGTGCGACGCCCACCAGCCGACCACGCCGACCTTCTTTCCGGCGGCCGAGGCGAGGTTCCACACGGCGGGCACCGCCCGGGAGAGACCGGAGACCGGAAGCTTGGCTCCGGTCTTCGCGTCCACCTCCTGGAAGTCGAGGACCCGATGAACGTCGGGGCCGACGCCGGTCGCGACGGTCGTCCAGACGACCGGCGAAAGCACCGGAAAGAAGCTCGCGAGGTTCGCGGTGAACCCTTCCGAGGCGAGGCGCGACCAGTTGGGCATCTTTCCTTCGCGGGCGAGTCGGTCGAGGAGGCCCCAGTCGAGGCCGTCCAGCGCGAGCCAGATGACGGGAGCTCTTCCACCCGACGCGCGCGGCGGGAGGACGCCGACGTCGGTGTCTTCGATCGGCGCCGCGGCCGGCGAGGCCGCGGGAGACCTCGAGACGGACTTCGAAGGGTTCTCCTTCTCGCGGCAGGCGGGCGCAAGGACCGCAAGGAGGACGACCGCGCAGACCGATCCGGCGCGGGAGAGAGTCATCCGGTCCGAGGACAAGTCAGTGCGAGCCGGCCGGCTTCGGCGCGGGAGCCGGCGCGTCCGGCTTCGGTGAGGCAGAGACCTTGCCGCGCAGGTAGGCCTCGAAGAGCTCCCGCTCGCCCGAGACGAAGTTTCCTTCGTGAAGGAAGGAGGGCGTTCCGGAGAGGCCGAGCCGCATGGCGAGCCGGATGTCGCGGACGACCCGCTCCCGGGCGCGGCCGCTCGAGAGCTCCGTCTCGAACTTCTCTTTCGCTCCCGCGGCCTCCGCGACGTCGGAGGCGAGATCACGAGCCGCCGCACCGTTCATCCCTTCCCGCGCGAGCACGGCGTCCTCGTACTTCCCGTACAGAACCGGATCGACGTTCGCGAGAGCCGCCCCGTACTCCGCCGCCGCGAACGCCCAGTCGTGCACTTTCGTGAGCGGGAGAAGACGCGTTTCGATTGCGCCACCCTTCTCGGTGACGGCCCTCTTCACCTCCGGAGCGCGCACGCGGCACCGCTCGCACTGGAAGTCGAGAAACTCCGTCACGTAGAAGCTCCCTTTCGCCGGTCGGATGCCGGGCCTCTCCTCGAGCATCCGGCGCCGGACCGCCTGCGCGTCGGACGACAGCAGATGAAATTCGCCGATCATCAACGTCGCGCCGTCGTCGGACACGAAACCGGGAATGGACACGAGCGCGTTCTCCGCGTGCCGGATGGTGATGGTGATCGGCCTCAACGGCCCTCTCGAGGCATCTTCGAGCTTCACCTTGACGGGAAGCCCGTACGCTTCAGCGAGCGAGCCTTCGATCGGCGGCAGGTCTGCCGTCGCGTCGAACGGACGCTTCGCCATCCGTCGGCCGAGGTCGTGAAACACTTCCCCAACGAAGATTTCGTCTTTCGAGCGATCGAAGAGGACGACGTTCGACTCCCGATGAAACTTCGACTCGCAGGAGCGCTCGACCCGGTAGGTTTCGTAGCCCGGTATTTCGACTTCCCGGCTGCCGCTCACGCGAATCAGCGAATTCGGATACCAGGAGTACCAGCCTCCGAAGAAGTGGATGAGCCGCTGCCGGGTCTCCTCGTCGGCCCGCGCGGGCGACGCGGCGAACGAAGACAGAACGAGGACGAAAACGAGGATTTTGCGCACGGCGCGAACGTTAACATGCGGTCGAGCGGGAGGATTTCCGCGCGCGGGCGGGCCCGGGAATGGGGAACTCTTTCGCCCGCTCGAGCGTGTCTAAGCGGAGGACTGCCGGAGCCGGGACTTCGCTTTCTCGAGCGTGTCGAGGACCTGCGTCTCCCGCTGAAGGACGTTCGTCCCGTACCCCTCCTTGGTCACGAACTCGAAGTCCACCTGGTGGTACGGAATCCCTTTCGGCAGGAGCTCGCGCCGGTAGTGCCACACCTCGCGCCAGTTCTTCGCGGCGTCGTTCATCTTCGTCCCCGGGCCCGTAACCCTGTCGAGTCTCCGCGCCCGGTCTGTGGTCGTACCGCCGGGCATCGCGGCGACCTTGACGTCGGCGGGGCGGTACGTGAACAGGGCGGCCTTGTCGTTCGTGTCTTCGCCCGAGGTCAAGGGCTTCTGGCCGGCGTACGTCGGGGGCCCGAGGAGGATGAACACCATCCCCCGGTCGGTCAGGCTGCCGGCGGTCTCGCCCTGGGTGAAGCGGGAGTCCGCGAAGGCGACTCGCTTCTCGTACTCGTCGCGGAACTCGTTCTCCGGGGTCTCGGGTTTGGGGTCGCGCTTTTTCCAGAACGCGGTCACGTACTCGGAGCGCGAGACCGTGTCGGCGAGCCGCGCGTAGGCCTGCCGTTCGTCGGCCGTCATGAGGAACCGGATCGGCCCGTCCGCCCATTCTTCTCCGAGGGTCACCTGCTCCTCGCGCCGTGGATTCGGGAAAGCGCGGTAGGCGGTCGCGAGGGAGCCGGTCTGGGCCGGCAGCTCCTTTCGGGCCGCGAGAGCGTGACGGGCGTCTTCGAGAGCCGCGACGACCTTCTTCGAGTAGACGGCGGGGTCGAGCGCGGCGTTCGGCTGAAACGCCAGGAATGTCTCGAACTGCTCCCGGGCCTCGTCTTTTCGATCGAGCGACGCGAGAGAAGCCCCGCGGTAGAACGCCAGGACGGGAGCGAGCGCGGCGCGGTCTTTCTCGTGACCGTCCCCCTGGCTCTCCGCTTCGAGCTCGTCGAGAGTTGCGAGCGCGTCGGCGTAAGCGGCCAGGCGGAACTGCTCCTTGGCTTTCTGGAGGAGCTTCGGCAGATCGGCGGCACCGAGCGAGACCGCAAACAGGATTGCGAACAAAGAAAGCAGTGCGCGTTTCATGGGATACCTCCGGGACTCTCGAATCCTACGCCGGAAAACGGGGACAGACCACGGTTTTCGGAAGGCCTCGACCGCGCGGAGCGTCCAAGAAAACCGTGGTCTGTCCCCAAAAAAAGGGGGGCCCGAAGGCCCCCCGCCGAAACATTAGAAAGAGATTAGAACGAGATCTTGAGAGCGACCTTGAACTGCCGCGGGTCCTGACGGCCGGATGGTTTGCCCCAATCCTCCTGAGGCAGCGGGTCGCCGTAATTGAGCGCTCCCAGCCGTGCGAAGTTCCGCTCGCTGTATTCGGGGTGGTTCAGACCCGGGTCGGCTTCGTTGGCCGCCCGGATGCTGGACGGTGTGCACGCCACCTGACCGGGCAAATTGCAGAACGTCCCGTCGGTGTTGAAGTCCTCGAGGACGTCCGTCACGCCCTGCCGGTTGAGCACGTTGAACACGTAGAGCTGCGGCGTGATCGAGACCGGACCCATGTTGAACGTCCATCCGAGCGAGAGGTTGGCCTCGTACTGCCCCGTTAGACGTCCGTTGGAGATCGCCTTGTCGCTTCCGCGCGGCACCAGATGTAGGAGGTCCG
>DASUAD010000026.1:0-3838 GCA_035763965.1 Thermoanaerobaculia bacterium
CATCAGGAGCTACAGCCCCTACGACAACATCGCTCCGAAGGCGTATCCGGCGATGCTCGTCAAGACCTCGTTCAACGACAGCCAGGTCATGTACTGGGAGCCGGCGAAGTACGTCGCGCGGCTGCGCGCCACGAAGACCGATTCGAATCCCCTGATCTTCAAGGTCAACATGGCGGGGGGCCACGGGGGATCGTCGGGCCGGTACGACAAGCTCCGCGAGACTGCGTTCGACTACGCGTTTCTGCTGAAACAGCTCCGCATCGAAGAGCCGACTACCCGCTCCGAGGTTCCCGCTTCGCGGTAAACGCGGCCGCCGGCCCAGCTAAGATTCGCGCGTCCGATGACACTCACGGCCGGCTTTCGCCTCGGTCCCTACGAGATCCTTTCGCCGATCGGCGCGGGAGGCATGGGAGAGGTCTACCGGGCCCGCGACACCCGGCTTGGGCGCGACGTCGCGGTGAAGGTCCTTCCCGCGTCCTTTTCGAACGATCCCGACCGGCTGCGCCGCTTCGAACAGGAGGCGCGGGCTGCCGGCATCCTCAACCACCCGAACGTAACCGCCGTTTACGACATCGGCACCGTCGACGGCTCACCCTACGTCGTCTCGGAACTCCTCGAGGGCGAGACGCTCCGGAGCCGGCTCGGCGGAGGACCGCTCGCCCCGCGCCGCGCGACCGAGTATGCCGTCCAGATCGCGCACGGCCTTTCGGCCGCGCACGAAAAGGGCATCGTGCACCGGGACCTCAAGCCCGAGAACCTTTTCGTCACGAAAGACGGGCGCGTCAAGATCCTCGACTTCGGGCTGGCGAAGCTGACGCAGCCAGACGGAGGCGGACCCCAGACGAACTTTCCCACGGCGGCCGCGAGCGCGGAAACGGAACCGGGCGTCGTTCTCGGCACCCTCGGATACATGTCACCCGAGCAGGTGCGGGGCAGGCCGGCCGATGCGCGCAGCGACATCTTTTCATTCGGCGCGATCCTCTACGAGATGCTCTCCGGAAAGAGGGCGTTCCACCGCGACACCGCGGCCGACACGATGTCGGCGATCCTGCGCGAGGATCCGCCCGACCTCTCCTCGACGAACCGGCTGGTTTCGCCGGCCCTCGACCGGATCATCCGCCACTGCCTCGAGAAGGACCCCGAGGCGAGGTTCCACTCGGCGCACGACCTCGCGTTCCAGCTGCAGATTCCACCGGCTGAGGATTCCGCAACGCTGGCGGCTGCGGCGCCCGCGCGAGTACGCCTTCGGCCGGTCACGATGGCGATGACCGCGCTCTTGCTCCTCCTCGCAGGCACCCTGGCCGTCCTCCTTCTCCGGCATCCGCGCGGCGAGCGCGCCGCTCAGACCGTGCGGTTCTCCCTTCCGATTCCGCCCGGCACGATCTACGCACCCGGCGAAATCTCCCGTGGCGCGTCGATCTCGCCCGACGGGACGCGCATCGTCGTCGAAGCCATCTCCAACGGACGGCGCCGTCTGTTCCTGCGCCCGCTCGACTCCGAGCGGTTCAGCGAGCTCGAGGGTTCCGTCGGCGCAAGCGCGCACTTCTGGTCGCCGGACGGCCGGTTCATCGCCTTTTTCGCCGATGGGAAACTGAAGAAGATCTCGGCGGCGGGCGGACCGGCGGAAGAGCTCTGCGCCGCGCACTTCGACACCGTGGGAGCCTGGAGTCGGGATGGGACGATTCTCTTCGTGGAAATCCCTCCCTTCGAGCCCGGGGTCTACCGCGTTTCCGACAAGGGGGGAGAACCGGTGCGCATTCTGGGGCCGGATTCAGCGCAGCCCTCCTCGGCCCTGTGGCCGCAGTTTCTCCCGGACGGGCGGCGGTACCTCTATCAGGGGTTCGTGTTTCAGCCGCCGGGCGCCCCCGCCACCGGGCGAAGACACGAGCTCAAAGTCGCCTCGCTCGGCGCGAAAGAGACCCGCACGATTGCACCCCTCGACTCTCGCTTCGAGTACGCGGAGCCGGGTTACCTCGTCTACGTGCGGGACAACGCTCTTTTCGTCCAGCCTTTCGATGAGAAAAGAACGGTCCTCCGGGGAGAGCCGGTGCTCCTGGCCGAAGGGGTTCGCCATTTCTTCGGCCCGGGGAACGCCTCTTTTTCGATCTCCCAGACCGGAGTAGTCGTCTACGAAGCGGCGGAGCTCCCGCTGCGCCTCGCATGGTTCGACCGCCAGGGACGGGAGGTCGGCACGCTCGGACAACCGGCCGTCGTCGAGGGACTGCGGATCTCGCCCGAGGGCGGGCGAGTGGCAGTCGATGTCCTGGACAGCAAGCCGGGAACGTCGGATCTCTGGCTGTACGAGCTCGCCAGCGGAGTTTCGACCCGACTCAACGCCGGAGCGGTGGATGAGGTCGAGCCGCTCTGGTCACCCGACGGGACGAAGCTCCTTTTCCGCTCGGACGAAAAAGGCCCTCCCGATGTGCATGAAATGGTGGTGGGGTCGCCCGGAAGCGAGCGGCCGGTGCTCGAGCAGCCTGGAACCCAGCAGCCCGAAGACGTGTCGCCGAACGGCCGTCTGCTCGTGTATTTGAACGACGTAGCCACCACTCCCGACATCTGGCTTCTGCCTCTCGAGGGAGATCGCAAGCCGAGGCCCTGGGTGCGCTCGCCGTTCAACGAGCGAAGCCCCCGTTTTTCACCGGACGGGCGCTGGATCGCGTACGAATCGGACGAATCCGGAACCCCGGAGGTGTACGTCGCGCTCACCGACGGCGCAGGAGAGAAGAAGCGTCTTTCTCCGGGCGGCGGGCGACAGCCCCGCTGGCGCCGGGACGGAAAGGAGCTCGACTACATCGCACCCGACGGGACCATCATGGCCATTCCCATCGCCCTCGGAGCGGCGCTGGGGGCGGGAGCGCCGGCGCGCCTCTTCCACGTCGAGACCGGTGTCCGCAACTTCGACCTGACTCCCGATGGAAATCGATTCCTCGTGAGCACGCCGGTCGAGAAATCCCCCGAATCACCGTTGCGCGTGATCCTCGACTGGCCGTCGGCTCTGCCGAAGGAAAGGTGACGCGCGACCCGGTGGGAGATCGAGCGCCGCGAAGGGCCGGAGAGAAGCTCATGCTGGCGGCGCAATCGCTGGCACAGACGTTCCGAGGACGAACCGGCGGTTCGGGCTCCGGAGTCGCGGTGACGAAACCCGGAACGACCGGCGTGACGTCGGCAGGCCGAGGCGCCGACGCGGCCACACCGCTTGCCATGCATAAGGGGTCCTCCTAGAATCTGCATCGGGGAGCAGATCATGAGGACGACGCTCGACCTCGACGAAAAGGCCCTCGCGGCTGCCATGGAGGTCGGCTCCGGTCGGACCAAAACGGCTGTCATCAACGAGGCTCTTCGGGATTACGCTCGGCGCCGAAGGCTGCGGCGCCTGTTGAGATTCGAAGGCAAGGTCGGCTGGGAAGGGGACCTCAAATCGCTTCGGAAGCGGCGCCGCGGACGGCATTGAAAGTCCTCGTCGACACATCGGTCTGGGCCGACTTCTTCAACGGCTATTCGTCGCCGCACGAGCGTACGCTCTCTCGCATGATCGCCGGGGACGACGAGCTTCACACCTGCGGAGTCGTGGTCTCCGAAGTCTTCCAGGGGCTGCGGCGCGAGAAGGGACGGTCGGAGATCGCGCGTCTTTTCCGAGAGCTGGTGTTCCTGGAACCTTCGGGCTTCGATGCCTACTTGCGGGCCGCAAACGTTTACTGCGCGCTTCGTCGTCGAGGTGTCACGGTTCGCTCGACGACCGACTGCCTCGTTGCCGTGATCGCCGAGGAGAACGACTGCGACGTCCTCACGCGAGACCGAGATCTTCATGCGATTCTCGACAGCGGCTTGGTGAAGA
>DASUAD010000027.1:0-3983 GCA_035763965.1 Thermoanaerobaculia bacterium
CGGGAGTCGGCCGGTACGGGCGGACTCGCTGCGGGGGAGGATCTCGACGAGGTCGCGGAAGGCGACTACTGGCGTCAGAACTTCCGCCGGCGTCCGTACTACGAGCCCGGCACGCCCTACGAGCACTACGAACCGGGCTACCGCTACGGCTGGCAGATGGCTCTCGGCTCGGACTACGAAGGGCGCGAATTCGGCGACGTCGAGAGCGAGCTCGAACGATCCTGGGACGCGCTTCACGGCGAGAACGCGCAGGAGTGGGAGGAGGCGCGTCACGCGGTTCGCGATGCGTGGCATCGCGCGCGGAATCGCGAGCGATAGAGCGGGCTCCGGTGAAGGAGGGCGCGGTACGCTTCTTGCTCTTCGGCGGCGGGTGAAAGGAGACTTCGAATGGACGATTACAGACGAGGCGTCGACCCGACGCCGGACTCGAATCGTGATCCGTTGACCGGCGAGCCGGGTTCTCATCCAGTCGGTACGGGCGTCGGCGCCGCGGGCGGTGCCGCGACGGGCGCCGCGATCGGAGGCGCCGTCGGCGGTCCCGTCGGTGCGGCGATCGGAGGAGTCGCGGGGGCCGTTGCCGGAGGCGCGGCCGGACATGCCGTTGCGGAGGGCCTCGACCCCACCGTCGAGGACGCGTACTGGCGCAAGAACTACACCACGAGGCCGTATCACCGCGCCGGACGAGCGTACGAGGAGTACGAACCGGCGTACCGGTACGGCTGGGAGAGCGCATCCCGTCCCGACTATCGAGGCCGCGAATTCGACGAGATCGAATCGGACCTCGAGCGGGGCTGGGAGAAAGCGAAGGGCAAGACCCGCGAAGGCTGGCGCGACATCCGAGAGGCGACGCGCGACGCCTGGAATCGGGTCCGAGGCCACTGAGCAGAGGCCGTCACGAGGTTTCGGAGGGCCCGCGGAGGCGGGCCCTCTTCTTACGACCTTCGCAAGACACGTAGAATCCCGGCGCGCCACGAGAGAAAGGGGGAGCCATGGTCTGGACGATCTTCGTGATCCTTCTGGTGCTCTGGCTGCTCGGGTTCTTCGCGTTCAAGGTGACCAGCGGGTTGATTCACCTGATCCTGGTCGTCGCCGTCATCGTCCTCATCCTGGGGCTCCTCCGCCGCGGTCCGTAGGCGAATCTGCCTTCCGAGTCGTGACGCGACGGCGGGAGGCGAGTCGGCCCCCGCCCATTCGAACAGAACTCAGCGGTCTCGAGTGCGAACGCTACGCAGCGGCGCAATCGGGATGGCCGCAGGGGCAGCTCGTTCCGTGGCGTCCCGTGGTTTCCATCTCCGCGCACACCTCGCTGCAGAACCGTTTTCCGCCGCGCTCGACCGTGGTCTCCTCGCAGTCACACCCCCGATGCTCGCATTTCATCGAAAGCTCCTTTCTCACGCGCATGAGGAGCAAACCGGCTGCCACACGATCAGCCGAGCCAGCCGCCGGAAAAACCCGCCCGGCGCAGACCGTTCACGAGAGGCTGGCAGCGGCGCATCCGGTTCCAGATCAGTCCGGTGGCCGCATTCTCGATCATGATGACGACGGGCCCCTGATCGAGCCCGTAATATCCCTTCGCGACCCAGCCCCCGCGCATCGCGTCGAACGTCGGGTTGAAGCTGCACAGGAAGCCGTACCGGCTCCGGATTCCCGGGTGCTTTCGAAGCATCGCCCGGAACGTGGAGAGCACGACCTCCGGCGCGAACGGGAGAGAGGTCACCACCGCCCACGGCGAGAGCGTTCCGTCGTCGGGACCATCGGGCGCCCCTCGCGCGCAGTAGTCGTAGAAGCGGCGTGTCCGGCCGCTGACGCGGCGGACCGCGGGACCGGGACCGTCGCTCGCGGTGATTCCCCAGGCGTCCTTCGAATAGCCGCGAAAGCGTTGCGGGTTCGCTTTCGCGTAACGCTGTTGCACCCATGTCGCGCGACGGCTGTTCTCGAAATAGTCGATGCCGTGGTGGCGCATGAATTCATCGCGAATCCCTCGGAAGTCGATCCAGAGGTGGGAGAGCTGGTGCATGAAGAGCGGCCCGCCGGAGAGGTACTCGATTCCATACGCGCACTTCCATTCGTACGTCTCCGTCCATGCGGCATAGCTCTCGGCCGGCGGAGCATGGGTCGGCGAGCCGAGCGCCAGCGCGTAGAGGAGGAGCGCCTCGCTGAATCCCCGCCACGAGAACGGCAGGAAACCCCCTTCCGGGGTCCAGCCGTGGCGCACGGCGTTCGCGCCGTCGAGCATCCACTCCCACTCGGCGGCCCGGTAGAGCGAGTCGGCGAGCCTGCGGATCCGTTCTTCCTTCGGGGAGTCCCGATCGAAATAGGCCGCGGCCGTCAGGCCGCCCGCGAGCAGGATCGTCGTATCCATCGTCGAGAGCTCGCACCCGTGTGCGCGACGGCCCGTCTCGAGGTCGAGGAAATGGTAGAAGAAGCCGTGGTGGCCGGTTGCGTCCGGCTGCTCTCCCTTCTCGCTCTCTTCGAAGAAGGAGAGCGTCGCAAGAACCCGCTCCACCGCCTCGTCGCGCGTCACGATTCCGCGCTCGACCCCGATCGGCCAGCAGGCGAGCGCGAGACCGACGGCGGCGATCGAAGACGGAGCGCCGTATCGGGAGTTGTCACGGACGAGACCGTTCGCCGGGTTCGCCTCGTGAACGAAGTACGCGAACGTGTGCCTCTGGAGCTCGAACAGCTCGGCGGGAAAGGGCGAGCTCTTCTCTGCCGTCATCCGAGCGTGGCGACCGCGCTCTGGACGGCTTCGGCGAGCGTCGGGTGGACGTGGATCGCGTCGCGAATCGTGCCGGCCCGGCCGCCGGCGTTCATGACGTCGACGAAGAGGTGAACGAGCTCCGCGCCCTCCGAAGCGAGAACCGCGGCGCCGAGGATCCGGCCGCCGCGCGCGTCGACGACGACCTTGACGAAGCCTTCGGTCTCGGAGATCTCGCGGGCTTTGCCGTTCTGCCGCATCTCGAATCGGCCCACACGGACCTTGCGGCCCGCCTCCTTCGACTCGGCCTCCGTCATCCCGACGCGGCCGAGTTGCGGATCGGTGTAGATCGCGTACGGCACGATTCGATCGGTCGTCCGCGAGCCGTCGCCCGCGAACTGCGACAGGAGTATCCGGTAGTCGTCCCAGGCGGTATGCGTGAACATGGGTCCGCCGCGGACGTCGCCGGATGCCCAGACGCCGCGGACCTTCGTCGCGAGCCGCTTCGTGGTTTCGATCGTTCCGTCCGATCGGGGAGCGAGACCGATGTTCGGAAGCCCGAGATCGTCGGTGTTCGGAAGCCGACCGGTCGCGACGAACAGGTGCGAGCCGACGACCGTCTCCCGACCGTCCTTCCGTTCGATCGCCAGGCGAAGCCCCGCGGCGTCCCTGCGGACGCTCGAGACCTTCGACCCCAGCAGGAACGCGATGTCCTCGGACTCGAGAAGGGCGCGGAGCGCGGCGGAGACGTCTGCGTCCTCTCTCTGCGCGATCTGTTCCGCCCCGTCGACCACGGTCACCGTACTGCCCATCCGCCGGTAGAACTGGGCCATCTCGAGACCCGTGTAGCCGGCCCCGAGAACGACCAGGTGCCGGGGCAACTCCGGCCGGTCGAGCCAGTTCTCGGCCGTCAGGTAGTCGACCGCTTCGAGTCCGGGCACGCGCGGAAGGCGGCTGCGCGTTCCGGTATCGAGAACGACGCGCCCGGCGGACAGCGTTCTCTCGCCGACCCGCAGCCGGAATCTCTTCCCTTCGCGGGCCTCGAAGCGCGCGTGGCCTTCGATGACGTCAACGTTCTTTTCGTTCATGAGGGCTTCGCGGAGTCCGATCCGTGTCTGGTCGACGATCCCGCGCGCCCGCTGGAAGACTGCCGCGAGGTCCGGCTCGACGGAGCCGATTCGCACTCCGAACGAGCGGCCGCGGCGGGCGAGGTGGGCCACGCGCGCCGATGCGATCACGGCCTTCGTCGGCGTGCAGCCGAAGTTGACGCAGGAGCCTCCGAGGT
>DASUAD010000028.1:0-6474 GCA_035763965.1 Thermoanaerobaculia bacterium
TGCGCGAGCGGCTCGAGCAGGAGATGCCGATCGGACTGCCCGAGATCGTGCGCCGCGAAGCCTCCCGGGACGGGAGCGTCAAGTACGGCCTGCGCCTGGAGGACGGGTCCCTCATCGAAGCCGTCTTCATGCCGGGGGACGCCGGGGCGGCCGCGGTCAACGAGTTCGAGGATGCGAGAGCAGTGGTTGGCGGTCGTTCGATGCCCCTCACCCCACCCCGCTCCCCGCACGCGGTCAGAGGGAGCAGAAGCCCCGAAAGGTTCACCGTGTGTCTCTCGTCTCAGACGGGGTGTGCGGTCGATTGTGCCTTCTGCGTCACGGGGAGGCTCGGCGGCGGACGGAACCTGACGGCCGGCGAGATCGTCGGAGAGCTCTATGCGGTCATGGACGACGTCGGCCGCACCTCCGAAGGGCTTCGGGTCGTCTTCATGGGGATGGGCGAGCCGTTCCTGAACCCGGAGGGCGTGCTCGGTACGCTCGACGTCCTCTTCGAGATCCTGCCGGCGAGGCGCGTAACGGTCTCGACCTCGGGTATCACGCCGGCGTTCGCGCAGTTCGCGGCACGTCCGGTCCGCCCGAACCTCGCCGTGTCGTTGAACGCCGCCGACCCGGAGACGCGCGCCGCGCTCATGCCGATCACCCGCGTCTATCCGCTCGGGGGCCTCCTTCGCGCGATGCGCGACTGGCCGCTCGAGCCACGGCGCCGGATCACGGTCGAGTACGTCCTGATCGCGGGACGCAACGATTCTCCGGAAGAGGCGAAGAAGCTCGCGCGTCTCCTTCGCGGAATCCGCGCGAAGGTCAACCTCATCCCGTTGAACGAGGATCCGGTCTATCTGCCCGGATGGCGGCGACCGGACGAAGCGGGGATCGACCGATTCGCTGCGACGCTCAAAGCGGCGGACGTGCCCGTCACCGTACGTCGCAGCCGGGGTCCCGACGCCGCCGCAGCGTGTGGACAGTTGAAAGGGCGCACCGAGGACCTCCGCAAACGCCGTTCAGGCGGGAGCGGGAAGGTGTTTTCGGAAAAACGCACTCCATCGGCGTAGGTACTCGTCGCGCGCCACCGCCGCGGCCTCGTCGGGGTGATGACAGTGCCCGGCGCCCGGCGCCCGGAAGACTTCACTGCCGGGAGGGAGGGCATCGATCAGGCGCTCGACGAAGTGCGGCGGAATGAGACGGTCTTCTCCGCCGTAAACGAGCGCCACGGGGCTCGAGACTTTTCGGATCGCGGCAAGCGGGTCCGCTTTCTCGAGACCGCCGGCGACGCCCCCGAGGCCGAGGTCCTCCTTGACGCGCGCGACGGTGCGGGCGACCGCCCATCGCGTGACGAGCGACAGGAGCGGCGCCGGAATCCCGGTCGCCGCCGAGAGATAGTGCCTCGCCATCTCCCGAGGCTCGGCAAAAGGGGACTCGAGCCAGATCGCGCGGATCTCCGGCCGGTGCGCGGCGAGCTCGAGCGCGACCGCGGAACCCGCCGAACAGGAGTGGAGGCCCACGCGCGCCGGATCGATGCCCCACAGTTCCCGTGCTTCTTCGATCGCATTCGCGAGATCGTCCTTCTCGAGCAATCCGAACGTCATGTAGCGGCCGCCCGACGCGCCGTGGCCGCGCAGGTCGGGGATGAGGACGTTGTAGCCGAGCGCGAGCGCGCGCAGGGCGTCCGGTTCCCACTCGGAGGAGTGGCCCCCCTTGCCGTGCAGGAAGACGAGCGTCGGTCGCGTTTCCGGATCGCCCGGCGAGGCGAATGTCGCCGCGAGCTCGACCGGGTCGAGCCGGCTGCCGGTGTGCCGGAACTCCCGGACGATCGGTGCCGCGGCCTCGAGCGCCTCGAGCAGGTTTTCGCGGGTCGTCGTCGTCGGGCCCAGTCCGACGGCCGAAACCAATCGATCGGCGAGGCGTCTCGCGGAAAGCCACGAGGCGGCGACGAAGAGCGCGCCGGCCGCCGACGCGAGTGCGGCGAAAGCGAGCGCCTTCCGTGCGCGACGTTTCATCCCGAGGAGAGCGAAGGACCTCCGGCGCCGGGCCGCACTACGGCAGGCCGTGCGCGGCGCGGACCTTCTTCGCCTTTTTTCCGAAGAGACCGACCACTTCCACCGGCCCGCGAACGTACGTCTGACATGCGAGCCGGATCGGCTTGCCCTTCCACCGCTTGCGGATGAACGCGAGCGGTTTTCCGAGCCACCACATCGCGATCGAAAACTTCTCGAGCCGCTCGGCGGGGGACAGGTTTTCGCCTCCGCTGAGCGGGAGGACGGCGCACGTCGTGCAGAGGCCGTTGCCTCCGCACCACTTCCAGAGGCGCGCATTCGCGTCGAGCGCGGCGTCCCAGAGACGGTAACCCTCCCAGACGTCGACCTCCTCGCCGTTCACCGCGCAGCGGACGCGCCGCGCCTCTCGTTTGCGTTCACTCGCCATGCGGAGATTCTAGTGCGGGCTCGCCGACGGCAGCGCGCGCTCCCATTCTTCCCGACGGAACACGAGCTCGATTCCGTCGCGGCGCTCGCCGGGGACGAGCTGCAGGAGGACGCGGGAAGGGTCGTCGGTGCGCGGGGTCACGACAGTGATCCCTTTCCATCGGATGAGGAACCCGTACCCGCCCGGCGCGACGAGCTCGAGGCGAAAGCGGCCCTGCTCGTCGGTCCTGGAAGGAGCGGACCAGGCCACGTTTTTCTCGCGGGGGAGCCCCTGGACGTCGACGCCGGCGACCGCGTGGCCCTCCGGATCGCGCACCCGGCCCTCGACCACTGCGCGCGCGTTGTTCGAGCGCAGCAGCGCTTCGTCGGTCGGCCGCGGTCGGGTCGCGCAGGCGCCGGCGAAGAGCGCCAGAGCCGTTGCTGCGAGCGCCCCTGGGGACAGACCACGGTTTCGCTTTGGTGACAAGTCGACTTCACCTCGGCAACGAACCGCAGTCTGTCGCCGTTTCAGAAACCGTGGTCTGTCCCCGGTTTCGGGCACGCGGGCTATGATCCCTCCGGCATGGCAGACGCGGACATCCCTTCCGGCGGGCAGGTGCGTGACTCGCAGGCCGACGGATCGGGGGAGAGTCCCCGGCGCGAGCCCATCCCGCAAGAAACGGAGCACGAATACCACGCGTCGGCGGTCTGGACGGGCGATGCGGCGGGCGCCGGGAAAGTCCGCCTCGGGGAGGGCGGAGTGTCCGCCGCGATCGCCGGCGCGCGCGAGCTCGGCGGCTCCGGGAGCGGGACCAACCCCGAAGAGCTCCTGGTCGGCGCGCTCGCCGCCTGCTTCGTCAACACCTGGGCGATCTTCCTGAAGAAGCTCCAGATTCCGTACGCGGAGCCGGCGATCCGCGTGACCGGAACGCTCGGGAAGGATCCGGCCGGCGGATTCCACATGACCGGCGCGGTGATTCGCGCGCGCGTGCCCGAATCGCTCCTCGCGGCGGATCGCCCGAAGGTCGAGAAAACGCTCTCCTTGACCGAGAAGTACTGCATCATTTCGAAGGTGGTGCGGGCGGCGATGCCGGTCCGGGTGGAGATCGAAACCGTCTAGCGACGAGCCCGCGGGCTTCGGCTACCTCAGAACGACGATCGTCGCCCCGAAGCCGCCCCTTTCCGGAGGCGCATCGTACGCGTCGGCCACACGCGCATCCCCCGACAGCAGGCGGCGAACCTCGGCGCGACGGACGCCCTTTCCTTTCCCGTGAACGAGCCGCACCTCGCGATACCCGTGACGCCGGGCCACGTCGAGGTATTCCGACACGACCGAGGCGACGTCCCGCGGAAGAAAGGAGTGCAGGTCGAGCGAGTCTTCGATCGGAACCCGCTTCAAGTGCGGAGAGTCAGTCGCCCGCGGTGAGAGTCACCCGCAGGTCGTCGGACCGTTCGCCGCCGATCGCGTCGGGTTGTTCCGGCAGGGGAATCGCCGCGCCGCAAACGCACGTCGCGACGAGCGCGCCCGCCGACTCCTCACGGGAGACGACGAAGGGACGGCCGTCGTTGATCGACCGGTCCGCCGACCACCGTCGCAGCGAGCCCGTCACACCCTCCGGCCGCAGGCTCCAGTTGATCGAGACCTGATGCGCGCATCCCGGACAGTTGGTCCAGTGGTAGTTCACCGGGTCAGGTCTCCACCCGCCGCCTCGCTCGCAAAGCGGCAAACCCGGTGCGGCTCGAATGGATCGCAGCGCGATTCGTGAATACCGAGCCCACGACCCCTATCCTCTCATCTCCTTGTGTGCCTTCTTGCGCTCGTACATCACCCCGTCTGCTTTTTCGATCGCTTCTTCGATCGACACCCGGCGGGAGAAACGGGCGACGCCGACTGAGGCCGCCAGGAACCGCTGGTAGGCGCGATCCTTCAGCCGTTGCGTCTGGCGAACTTCCTCGAGCTTTCCCGGCAGCATGTAGAAGCGCTTCTGGGCGATGTCCTCGTCCATCCCCGGAAGGATCACGAGGAACTCGTCACCTCCCCACCGGATCAGGAAGTCGGCGCCCCGGATGAGCTTCTTGATCCCGGTCGCGACCGTCCAGATCGCCTTGTCCCCTTGCTCGTGTCCCTCCTTGTCGTTGATCGTCTTCAACTCGTCGACGTCGACGAGGACGATCGACCCTCCGGCCGCTTCGCGTTCGAGCGAGGGACGGATCTCATCGAAGAAGTGCCGGTTGTAGACCTCCGTGAGCGGGTCGATCAGCGCGAGCCGTTTGCGGCGGCGCGTGTCGTCGAGCGCGCGTGCGTGGATCACCGAGAGTTGGGCCTCGGTTTCCTCCATCGCCCAGATGATGAGACCGATGCCGAACAGCATCTCGAGGAAGAGATCGTAGAACCCGGCATAGACGAGGAACGGGTCCCTCTCCTGTCCGTTCGCGCCGGCGATCCCGTAGAACACCATGTACGACGCCTGGAAGGCGGCGGTGGCGACCGCGAGCACCGCGGCGAAGCGCTTCCCGATTCCGGACGAACGGCTGACGAAGATGAGGATTGCAGCTGCCGTCCATGCGGCCGCGAGGAGTCCGGAGTGGATCGCGTAGAAGAGCGGACCCGATCCCGCCCAGTAGACGAGCACGAGCGACAGGACAAGACCGGCGAACGCCGTGATCGTCAGCGGCCGTGCGAGCGGAGCCGGCCGATCCATTCGTCGCGCGGTGACGAGAAGCGCAACGAGGAAAAACGTCTTCCAGTACTGGAAGAGAAAATTCTCGAACGGGAGCCCTTGGCCCGACAGCAGCAGAAGCGAAGCGAGCGAGACCGACTGGAAGACCCACGCGACTCCCGCGGCGTTGAGCGCCCGGCTTCCCTTGCCGCGCGAGAGATACAGGAAGATCGCGGCCAGCAACGCCGCACCGACCGTGTGGACGAGCTGGCCCAAGAAAAAGACGTTCATTCGACGTTTCTCTAAGGGTAGAGAGTTGGTGGCCTGCGGTCAACGGAAGTTCAACGGCATCTGTTCTTAGACTTTCGGGCCCGGACTTGCTACCCTTTTCGACAACGCCTTGCACGCTTTTGAAAAAGCCCCTCCGGACGTCCAGGAAATTCTTTCCAAACCGATTCGAGAGCTGGGCCTCACTCTGGAGGGCTCGCCGCTCGAACGCTCGATCCAGAAGCTCTACCGCGAGCTCGAGCGCAAGGGGATCCGGAAGTTCCGTCCGCTCTGTTACCTCACCGACGAGTGGGGATGCCCCTCGGGGGAGCCCGTCATCGGGATTCCGTTCTATCTCGCGAACCCGAAGCTCGCCCGGCTCGAGAAGGAGATGAACGATCTCGAGGACGAGCGCGAGATCATGATGTACCTGCGGCACGAAGCCGGCCACGCTTTCAACTACGCCTACCGCCTCTACGAGACGCCGGAGTGGCGGGAGCTGTTCGGTCCTTTTCGGCGGCCCTACCGGGAGAGTTACCGCCCCGTCCCCTTTTCCAAACGCTTCGTCCGGCACATCGACGGGTGGTACGCGCAGAAGCATCCCGACGAGGACTTCGCGGAGACCTTCGCCGTGTGGCTGACCCCACGGTCGAACTGGCGCAAGAAATACCGCGGATGGTCGGGCGCGATGGCGAAGCTCCGATACGTCGACCGCATGGCCCGGAAGTTCGGAGACGTGGAGCCGTTGCGCCCCCAGGGGAGGACCGACCTCACCGTAGAAGAGATGGAGACGACCGTCGCGGACTTCTACCAGAAGGCGCTCGTCGAACCGCTCTCGACGCAGGAGCTCCCGCTCGAGACGGACCTCGTCGACATCTTCAAAGCCTCCCGCCGCCGCACGAAAGGGGTCCGTCCTGCGGCCGACCTCCTGCGCGAGAACCGGGAGACCGTCATCGACAAGGTCACGTACTGGACCGGAGTCCAGCGACCGCTCGTCAAGGCGCTCGTGGAGGCCATCGTCTCCAAAGTTTCCGAACTGGGATTGAAGGCCGAGCTCAAGTGCGAGAGGGAGCACCTGACCGAGGTCACCGTTTACGCCACCGCGCTCGCGATGAACTACCTGACGCGCGGCAAGTTCAGCACGCAGTGAC
>DASUAD010000029.1:0-8120 GCA_035763965.1 Thermoanaerobaculia bacterium
CAGCAGACGCGGCGCGGTGACCGCGTCGCCGACGACGAGTACGAAAAGGAGGACGTGAAGGACTTCGCTCTCTGGAAAGCAGCGAAACCCGGTGAGCCGAAGTGGGCTTCGCCCTGGGGCGAAGGACGACCCGGCT
Source organism: Thermoanaerobaculia bacterium (assembly GCA_035763965.1). Lineage (GTDB taxonomy): Bacteria > Acidobacteriota > Thermoanaerobaculia > UBA5066 > Gp7-AA6 > Gp7-AA6. Next base: position 137 of record DASUAD010000029.1, read on the forward strand.
GGCACATCGAGTGTTCCGCGATGAGCATGAAGTACCTCGGGGAGCACTTCGACATCCACACCGGCGCGGTCGACAACATCTTCCCGCACCACGAGAACGAGATCGCGCAGAGCGAAGGCGCGACGGGGAAGCCTTTCGTCAACGTCTGGCTCCATGCCGAGCACTTGATCGTCGAGGGCGAAAAGATGTCGAAGTCGAAGGGGAACTTCTACACGCTCGACGACGTGCTCGCGCGGCGTGACGATCCGGTCGCGCTGCGGTACCTCTTCCTCTCGGTTCCGTATCGCAAGAAGCTCAACTTCACGTGGGACGCGCTCGCGGGCGCCGCGGCGGCGGTCGAGCGAATCCGCTCCGCCGCGGTGCGCATCGGGGAAGTCGCGTCGGCCCGCACCGGCGCAAAGAGCGGGGCGTTCCCCTCCGAGGAGCGCGCCGCGCAATTCCGCGCCGAGTTCGCTTCCGGTCTGGACGACGACCTGAATACGCCCGAGGCCCTCGCGGCGCTCTTCAACTACCTGCGGCAGGTGAACGCCGCGATCGACGACGGCTCTCTCGACTCCGAAGGCGCTCGAGTCGCGCAGGGGGCACTCGAAGCCGCGGACCGCGTCCTCGGCGTCCTTCCGAAGGCGCCCGAGTCGCTTCCGGCCGAGATCGAGCAGAGGATCGACGCGCGCAACGCCGCACGCAGGCGCCGGGACTTCGCGGAAGCCGATCGAATCCGCGACGAGCTCGCCGCCCGGGGGATCGTCCTCGAAGACACGCCCGGCGGAACGCGCTGGAAGAGGGCATGAGCGGCCTTCCGGACTTTCACGTGCATACCTATCGCTGCGGACACGCCATCGGCATCTCGCGCGACTTCGTTCTGGAGGCGATCGAGCGGGGAGTCTCGGAAATCGCGATTACCGACCACATCCCGCTCTATTTCCTGCCGCCCGAGGAGCGCGACCCGGGCCTGGCGATGAGGGAAGAGGAGTTCGACGACTACCTGCGGGAAGTCGAGGCGCTGCGCGAGGAGTTCGCCGGACGCATCCCGGTGCGCCTCGGGCTCGAGGCGGACTACCGGGAGGGGCAGGAAGACATTCTCGCCTCGTGGCTCGCCCGCGCCGACTGGGACGTCGTGCTGGGATCCGTTCACTGGGTCGCCGGCGGCTGGATCGACGCACCCGGCTCCGAGGCGCGTTTCGAGAAAGAAGGGACCGACAGTCTCTACGACGAGTACTACCGGCTGCTCGCACGGGCGGCGAGGAGCGGCTTTTTCGACGTGCTGACGCACTTCGATCTCCCGAAGAAGTTCGGATACCGGCCGGTCGATCCCCGGGATAGGGCCGAGCAGGACGCGATCGCCGCGGCGCGAGAGGCCGGCTGCGCAATCGAGATCTCATCGGCCGGGCTGCGCAAACCGGTCGGCGAGGCGTATCCCGAGCCGCGGCTTCTGAGGCGGATCGCCGACGCGGGAATTCCGGTCACGTTCTCGTCGGACGCCCATGCCCCTGCCGAGGTGGGCTGGGGCTACGAGAAGACTCTGCATCTGGCCCGGTCCTGCGGCGTGAGCGAGTTCGTGACGTTCGAGAGCCGAAGGAAAGTTTTTCACCCTCTCCCGGCTGCCCGAACTTGACGGCGGCCGCGCCCCGGCGTAGGCTGCTCAACCTCATGGTCACGGCGCTCCGCTCCGTCACGCATCACTGGCATCACGAGGTGAACCGGTAGGGCGAACCTCGCCCTGCCGAATTCGTTCGGGCGGGGCGCACCAGCAAAGTCGATCTGGAACCCCCGACCCGAAAGGTTCGGGGGTTTTTGTTTTGAGCCAGAGAGTCATCGGGCTGCCCGGTTACGTCGCCTCGGTTGCTCCACGCGGCGTCGAGGATGCCAGGCGACTGGTGTCACTCACGCCGGAGGGCGCGACCGCGATCGAGTGGCGACTGGATATCGCAAAAGAGCCGATTCCGCCGTCTGCGCTGCTCGATCTCGACGCAAGGCCGGCGATCATGACCTGGCGCACTTCGCGCGAGGGCGGAGCGTTCGGTGGAGGCGCCGAGGCGTATCGCCGTCGAGTGCTCGAAGCCTATGCTGCCGGAGCGACCGTGGACGTGGAGTTCTCGAGCGGCCTTCTCTCGGAAGGCGCCTTCCTGCCCGACCGGCGCCGCGTGGTCGTTTCCGCTCATTTCCCCTTCGGCCTCCCGGAGGACTGGGAGGCGCGACTTTCGGCGATGGCCGCGCTCGGTGCCCGCGCTTCCAAGCTCGTTGCCGGCACCGCGGACCTGCCGGCGAGCCTTCGCGTCGCCGCGATCCAGAGGCGGTTCCGGAGTTCGTCGGTCACGATCTTTCCCATGGGCCCCACGAGCGCGGCCGGGCGAGTTCTCTCCGCTCTCGTAGGCGGCTGCCTCGTCTACGGCGCGGTCGAATCTCCGACGGCAGCCGGACAGCTTCTGTTGTCCGACCTTCTGGAGATTTATCGCGTGCAGGAGCCTCGAAAAGTCGAAGCACTCTTCGGCGTCGTCGGGGCCGACGTCTCGGAGTCGCTTTCTCCGGTTCTCCACAATGCTCTGTTCCGGGCGCGTGGGCTGCCCTGTCTCTACCTGCCGCTTCCAATCGCCGACTTCGAACGCTGCAGACCGCAGGACCTCGAGTTCGATCCCCCTTTCCGGGGCTTCTCCGTCACGAGGCCGTGGAAGAGATCCGCAGCGAAGAGCGCCGCGCCTTCCGAGGACGTCCGGGCGACGGGAGCCGCGAACACGCTCGTGCTCGCACGCGGCGGATGGCGCGCCGAGAACACCGACGTCGACGGCATCTTCGATCCGCTCGCGGATCACGACACGGGTGAGGGTCGGACGGCGGTCGTTCTCGGGGCCGGTGGCGTCGCCCGTGCAGCGATCGTGGCGGCGCGCAGACTGGGCTACGAGGTATTCGTTTCGAGCCGCCGGGATTCGGAAGCCGACGCGCTCGCCGCAGAGCTCCGCGTCGATTCGCTCGCATGGGACGACGTCGCGGCGAGCGAGGCGGACCTGTACGTGAACGCGACGCCCGTCGGATCGAGCGACTCCGACCCTCCGGCCATGCCCGTTGCCGCCCTGCACCACCGGCCCCTCGTTCTCGACACCGTTTATCGCCGCGACGGCTCGCAGACGCCGACGATCCGCGCGGCGCGAAACGCCGGTTGCCCCGTCGTCGAGGGAATCCAGATGTTCGCGGCGCAAGCCGTTCGACAGGCCCGCCTCTTCGGCGTCGAGGACGCCACGCTGGAAGAGGTCACGGACCTGCTGTCCCCAGGAAGGGTGGTCGTGTGAGAAAGCAGCGCGCCTCGCTTCCCGCCGGTACCGCCGCCTACGTCTTCGCGGAGGCGACGCGCCGGCGTGAAGCCGAAGAGAGGATCGCGGCAGGCCTCAAAGAAGCCGGGTATCTCGAGGCGATGGTGCCCTCGGCCGACTACCTCTCCCCCTATCTCGCCCACATCAGCGCGAGCGAGGAGCGCGAGCTGTATCGCTTCGTGGACCGTCACGGCGACACGCTGGCGCTGCGCGCCGACTTCACGATCGCGCTGGCGCGCCATCTTTCCCCGCGGCTGCCGCCGAACGCTGGGTCCACGCGGATGTTCTACCGGGGCGAGGTGCTGCGGGGAGGAACCCGCGACGGCGTCAACGCGGAGTTCTACCAGATCGGTGCCGAGCTTCTCGGCGACTCCTCCTCGGCTGCAGATCTGGAGATCGTCGAGCGGTGCCTTTCCGCGCTCCAGGCCGGCAGGGCGGGGCCGCTCTTCACGATCCTTTCGTGCGTGGGAGCGCTCGAGGTGCTGGTCGCGCCGGAGGCGGAAGGCGAGGAGGCCCGGCGGCTCGCGCGTGCAATCCGGGAACGCCGGCTCGCAGATACGGCTCGCATGGCCCGAGCCGCCTCGCCGGATTTCGAGCGCCGGGTGCGGCGGCTGCTCGAAGGAGAGTTGCCGCCCGACGACGCGTTGATCCGGCGCCTCGCTCCGGGAGGTGAGACGCTTTCGCGGATCGCCGACTCCCTCTCGGGTCGCAAGGACTGCCGCGTCGCAATCGATCTTGCCGAACCTGCGCCGCGCTCCTACTACACGGGCTTCTTCTTCTCGGTGTACGGAGCGTCGGGGGGAGAGCCGATCGCGGGCGGCGGACGCTACGACGATTTGTATGGAGCGTTCGGGACGCCTCGTCCCGCCGTCGGATTCTCTCTCGGCCTCGAAGGGATCGTCGGATCGTGAAGGCTCCGCTCACGATCGCCTTCCCGAAGGGGCGAATCGCCCAGCCGCTCGCCCGCTTCCTGGCAGGACCGCCGCTGTCGATTGCCCCTTTCTCCGGACGGAAGCTCGTCGTGGACGTCGAGGAGAAGGGCCTGCGGTTCCTCCTCCTGAGAGACGGCGACATTCCGACGTACGTCCGGCGCGGTGCGGCCGAGATGGGGATCGCCGGCTCGGACGTTCTTTCCGAGACCGAATGCGATCTGCCGCGGCCTCTGGATTTCCCCTTCGGGCGCTGCCGCTTCTCACTGCTGAAGCCCGCTTCGGCATCACGGGTTCCCGACGGCCGCGCGGTGCGCGTGGCGACCAAGTACGTCCGCCTGACGCGCGACTTCTTCGAGCAGAAGGGCATGGCGGCCGACATCGTCCCGCTGTCGGGATCCGTCGAGATCGCGCCGCGAATGAAGCTCGCGGACCTGGTCGCCGATCTCGTGGACACGGGCGAGACGATGCGCGCCAACGGTCTCGTCGAAGTCGAGAAGATCTGTGATGTGTCTCCGCACCTGATCGTCAGCCGCGCGGCCCTCGCCCGGCGACGCCGCGAGGTGTTCGATCTTCTCGAAGTCCTCGAGGGGATGCTCCCGTCGTGAAGATCCGCACCTTTCCGATACCCTCGGAAGAGGCGGAGGCCCACTTGCGTCGGCTGGCCGGCCGGGCGCGTGTCCTCTTCGACGGCGAGGCCGCGCGTGTGGCCGGGCGCGCGCTCTCCGAGATCCGGCGCGGCGGGGATCGGGCGCTCGCCCGGTGGCGCGCGAGGTACGACGGCGTGACCGGACCGCCTCGGGCCGTCCGGCGGCCGGGCCGCGTGTCGGCCGAGTTTCGCCGGGCTTTCGAGCAGAGCCTTTCGCGCGTGACTCTCTTTCATTCGCGCCAGCAGACGCCTGCGGCGCGCGTCCTCACGGCCGGGAGCGTGATCGAAGAAAGGGTCTTTCCACTCGACTCGGTCGGCGTCTACATTCCCGGCGGCCAGGCGGTCTACGTCTCGACCGCTCTGATGACGATTCTGCCCGCGCGCCTGGCCGGAGTCCCCCGCATCGCCGTCGCGACCCCGCCGCCGGCCTACGACTCCTCGCCGGAGCTTCGTTACGCCCTCGGGAAACTCGGCGTGACCGAGGTCTACCGCATGGGCGGGGCGCATGCCATCGCAGCCCTTGCAGTCGGCACGGGCGCGGTCCCGCGGGTCGCGTGCATCGTCGGGCCGGGCAACCGCTTCGTCGCCGCGGCCAAGAGGCTCGTTTCGGGGCTGGTGCGGATCGACGGCTTGTCCGGACCAACCGAGGTTGCCGTTTATGCCGACGGCGCGGCGGACGCGGAGTGCGTGGCGGCCGATCTGCTCGCCCAGGCGGAGCACGATCGCGATGCAGCGGCCGTCCTCGTGACGACCTCCGCCCCCCTGGCCGAGCGGGTCGAGAAAGCGATCACGCGGCGGCTGGTCGGGCTCGAGACGCGCGACCGCGCGCGAGCAGCGCTGTCGCGCTACGGGGCCATTGCGATTGCGAAGTCCCCTCGCGAGGCGGTCCGGTTTCTCGAAGCGTTCGCTCCGGAGCACCTGGGCATCCAGACGCGGAAGAGTCTCGAGGATTCCCGTCTCTTCCGCCGGGCCGGCGCCGTCTTCGTCGGCCGCCCGACCTCCGAGGTTTTCGGCGACTACGTCGCGGGCACCAACCACGTCCTGCCGACCAACGGCACCGCGCGCTTCAGTTCCGCTCTTTCGGTGCGGGACTTCGTGAAGCGCATGTCCGTCGTGTCGCTTTCCCGGCGCGACGCGGAGCGTCTGGCTCCGCATGCGGAGGTCTGGGCCCGGATCGAAGGTCTCCCGGCGCACGCCGCCGCGGCGCGGTTGCGCCGGAGCGCGGGATCATGAAGACCACGACCGTCAGGGACCGCCGGCTCCTTCGCCCCGAGATCGCGGAGCTTCCCGTCTACGCGACGCCGGCGGCCGATGCGGCGATCCGGCTCGACCGAAACGAGAGCCCGGAGGAACCTTCCGAGGCGCTGCGCGAAAAAGTTCTGTCCGAGCTCGCGGCCGCGCGGTGGTCGCGGTATCCGGATCCCTACGCCGCGGCGCTGAAGGACGCGATCGCGCGTCGCGAGTCTCTCTCCCCGAACTCGGTCATCGTGGCCAACGGATCCAATGCCCTCTTCTTCTCTCTTTTCGTCGCAATCGCGTCGCCGGGCCGCCCGGTGGCGATCTGCCCGCCGACCTTCGGACTCTACGCACCGTGGATCCGCGGCGCCGGAGGCGAGCCCCGTCCGTTCCCGCTCGCCGAGGAGGACCTTTCGCCTCCGGTCGGAGAGATGCTTTCCGCCGCAGCCGCAGAACCCGACCTCGCGTTCGTCCTCTGCTCTCCCAACAACCCGACCGGGACCGTCTTTCCGCGCGACGGCCTGGTGGCGCTCGCCGGGTCGGGCGCCCTGATCGTCGTGGACGAGGCGTACGCCGAGTTCTCGGGCTCGACTGCACGGGACCTCCTGCCGCGGTTCCGCAATCTCGTCGTCGCCCGGACGCTGTCGAAGGCCATGGCACTCGCCGGCGCGCGGATCGGATACATGCTCGGCGCCCCGGAGCTCCTCGCGGAAATCGAAAAGCTACTTCCCCCGTACGGCGTGAACCTCTTCGCGCGCGCAGCGGCGGTCGCGACGCTCGCCGACGAGGCGGGAATCCGCCGGCGGGTCGAGGCGATCGTGGCCGAGCGCGAGCGGATGGCGCGCGCGCTCGAAGCGCTTCCCGGCGCGCGGCTCTCCGCGTCGGCCGCCAACTTCCTCTACATGAGGCCCGAGCGGCCGGCCATGGAACTTTTCGAGGCGCTGCGCCGGCGCGGGATTCTGGTGCGCCGCGTCGCCGGCACGCGCGCGGAGGCGCTGCGGGTCACGGTCGGCCACCCGGCGGAGAACGATCGATTTCTGGAGGCGTGGAAAGAGGTGATCGCATGAACCGCGGGCTCGTGGAACGCACGACGCAGGAGACGTCGATCCGCCTGGAGCTGGCGCCTCCCGACGCGATGCCGACGCAGATTCGCACGCCGGTCGGCTTTCTCGACCACATGCTCGATACGATCGCCCGGCACGCCGGTCTCGCCCTTCGCGTCGAGGCGCAGGGAGACACTCGCGTCGATTTCCATCACACGGTCGAGGACGTCGGTCTCGCGTTCGGCGAGGCCCTGGAGAAGGGCCTCGGCGAGAAGAGGGGCATCCGCCGCTTCGGCCACGCCTACGTCCCCCTCGACGAGTCGCTCGCTCGTGCCGTCGTGGACCTGTCGGGCCGTCCTTACTTCGTCTGGGACGTTCCCTTCGACCGGGAGATGCTGCTCGTGACGTCCGAGTTTCCCTTTGCGCTCGTGGAAGAGTTCTTCAAGTCGGTCGCCTACCGCGGGAAGTTGAACCTGCACGTGGCGCTCCTGTCCGGGCGCAACGGGCACCACGCCGCCGAGGCGATCACCAAGGCCTTCGCACGGGCGCTCCGAGATGCAATCTCGCCGTCGGGCGACAACTCGATCGCGTCGACCAAGGGAACGCTCGCGTGAGAATCGTCGTCGCCGACCTCGGACTCTCCAACCTCTGGAGCGCGCGAAGGGCTCTGGAAGAGCTCGGGCACGAGGTCGAAACGACGTGCGACGCCCGGGCGATCGCCCGCGCCCGCATGATCGTTCTTCCGGGCGTGGGCGCTTTCGCGGAGGCGGCCCGGCGGCTGGACGAAACGGGAATCGGGGCGGCGATCCGAGCCGCTCACCGGAG
>DASUAD010000030.1:0-3916 GCA_035763965.1 Thermoanaerobaculia bacterium
GGTACCAAGATGGACGGCCAGCTCCGCCGGAGGCTGGAGTCGATCACGGGCGCAGACCGCAAGTACTTCTCACCCGACGACACGACCTTCCTGACCATCTGCAAGCTCGGGGATGACGAGTACGTGGGGAAGGTCATCGACGAGCGGCTCACGACCGACCGCGTGGACGACGTCCGCCGGAACGTCCTCAGCATCTTGCAGCGGCTGAGCCCCGAGACGCGGTTCCCGCAGATCCTCGACATCGTGCCGTGCGAGAACGCCGCGGATTGAGAGACGACGGGAGCACTGGTAGCGCTACGGGGATTCGAACCCCGGTTTGATGGCTGAGAACCACCCGTCCTAACCCCTAGACGATAGCGCCGTCGCGGATTCTAGCGGGGGGGCCTGACCTGTCAAGGCGAGCGGGTGGCCGTCCCAGGGCCGAAACCTATATTCGCCCGAGCCATGGATCTCGGGGAAATCTCGCTCGGACTGACCATTCTCGCGGTGGCCCTCGGCCTCGCCGGATACCTCTACGGACGCGAGAAGGGCGCCCGCGAGGCCCGCGCGGCGACGCGTCTCGAGCAGCGTGAGCTCCGCGACATCCTCGAGATCACCGAGGCGGTGACCGGGACGCTCGACCTCAATCGGGTCATGAAGATGATCGTGCAGCGCGTCGGAGAGCGGGTTCGCGCCGACCGCTGCTCCATCGTCCTCGTCGACGAGTCGGCGGGGCGCTGCGTGCTGCTCGCCGCGAGCGACAACCCCGAGGCGGAGCGGCTCGAGATCGACCTCGCGAAGTACCCCGAGATCCGGCACGCGGTGGCCACCAAGGAGCCGGTCTACGTCGAGGACGTGGCGAGCCACCCCCTCCTCGAGTCGGTGCGAGAGATCCTGCTCCAGCAGAACTACCGCTCGCTCCTCGTGCTCCCCCTGGTCTTCGGCCGCGAGGTCCTCGGGACTCTGTTCCTCCGGGCCAGCCGCACCGAGCCGTTCACCGAGCGGGAGATGCGCCTCTGCCGGGTCGCGGCGGCGGCCTCCGCAAACGCGCTGAAGAACGCGCTGCTCTACCGCGACGTCGCGGAGGAAGCCGCGCGGCACCGCGCGACCGGGGAAAAGCTGCGTCGCGTGCTCGACGGCACCCCGGACGTCGTCGTGGCCACCGACGCGTCGGGCCGCATCACGGAATTCAATCGCGCGGCCGAAGACCTCACCGGTTGCTTCGCGTCCGAAGCGGCCGGTAAGCCGCTCGCCGGCATCCTCCCGCAGGCCGCCGCCCACGGCGACGCCGGGCGAAAAGGACTCGAGCTGATCCTGAGACGCCCCGACGAGCGCGAAGTCGAGATCCACCTCGTGAGCGCGCCGCTCCTCGACGATGCGGGGACGCCGACCGGCCACGTCTACCTGGGGCGCGACGTCACCGACTTGCGCCGCGCCGAGAAGAGCCTGGCCCAGGCCGAGCGCCTCTCGAGCCTGGGCGAGGTGGTGGCCGGGGTCGCGCACGAGCTCAACAACCCGCTCTCCGCGGTGCTCGGGTACGCGCAGCTCCTCTCCGAGGCGGACGCGGATCGCAGCGACCTCGATCGCGACCTGGCGCGGATCGTCGAGTCCGCGCGCCGGTGCCAGAAGATCGTCCACAACCTGCTGTCGTTCGCGCGCAAGCACCCGGCGGAGAAGAAGCTCCACGACCTCAACGCCTGTGTGCGCAAGGTCCTCGACCTCAAGGCGTATCAGCTCCGCGCAGCGAAGATCGAGGCGATCCTCTCGATCACGGACCCGCTCCCGCTGGCGCTGTTCGACTTCCACCAGGTCGAGCAGGTCCTCCTCAACCTCGTGAACAACGCCGAGCAGGCGATCGCCTCGACCGGACGCCCGGGCCGCATCGTCCTGCGCACCTTCGCCGACCAGGGCGAGGTCGGGTTCGAGGTCGAGGACGACGGGCCCGGCATCCCCCCGAGCCTACGCCACCGCGTCTTCGACCCGTTCTTCACCACGAAGGACGCGGGGCACGGCACCGGCCTCGGGCTCTCGGTCTCGTACGGGATCGTGCAGGAGCACGGCGGGCGCATCGAGCTGCGCCCGGACCGTCCCGGCCGAGGGGCCACCTTCGCCGTGATCCTGAAGCGCTCGGTCGCCCCGCTCGGGGCGATGGCCGCCGACGAGGCGGGGGATTCGCTCGTCCCGCAGCCCCTTTCCGGGCGCCGGGTCTTGGTCGCCGAGGACGAGCCGATGGTGCTCGACCTGTTCTCGAGGCTCCTCGAGGAGGACGGGGCGAAGGTGACGCTCGCGCGGGACGGCGAGGAGGCCTGGACGAAGATCCTCGAGACCGATTTCGACCTGATCGTCGCGGATCTCCGGATGCCGAACCTCGACGGCCGCGGGCTCTACGAGCGCGTCGTCGAGGAGAAGCCGTCGATGGTGCGGCGCTTCGTCTTCGCGACCGGGGACCTCGTCCGGCGCGAGACGCTCGAGTTCCTCGAGGGGCTCCCGAACCGGATCGTCGCCAAGCCCCTCGACGTGGACGACGTCCGGCGCGTCCTCGTCCAGGCCGTTGCGGCCGCCCGTCCCACCCGCGCCTGACGTAAGATCCGTTTCGTGGAGAAGCTGCCGCCCGGGGAGGCCCCGGCCTTCGAGCGCTTCGAGGACTACCCCCTCAGCCGTGTCGAGTACATCACGGTCATGGTCCACTTCTACCGCGCGGAGGTGGCTCGCTCGACCGAGTGGCGCCAGCGGCTGGACGCGACGACCAACTGGGCGGTCCTGACGACCGCGGGCATGCTGTCGTTCACGTTCGGCTCGGCGGATGCGTCGCCGATCCTCCTCCTGCTGACGAATCTGATCCTGCTCGCGTACCTCACGATCGAGGCGCGGCGTTTCCGCTACTTCGCGGTGTACCGCGCCCGCGTCCGCATGATCGAGGAGAACTTCCTCATCCCGATCATCACGCGGACGCTCGAGTCGCCGATGTCCCGCTGGCGGGAGATGCTCGCGGGGGACCTCGACCTCCCGAAGTACAAGACGACCTTCCTCCAGGCGTTCGGCTTCCGGCTGGCGCGGAACTACGTCTTCGTCTTCGCGATGCTCCTCGGCGGATGGATGGTCAAGCTCATGATCCATCCGACGCTGGCGACCCACTGGAGGGAGATCTGGCCGCGCGCGGCGATCGGCCACCTGCCGGCGTGGATGGTCATCGTGACCTACGCCGCGTTCCTCGCCGGCCTCGGGGCGACGTGGTGGTACGGCCGCACGCTCGCCGGAGGGGAGTACGAGGACGAGATCGGGGGCCTCGAAGCCAACCTGGAGCTGTGGAAGATGTAGGGGGACTGTCCCTTTTTTCTTATCAAGTCGCGCACTTTGCGACTTGATAAGAAAAAGGGGACAGTCCCCCTTACGACCTACTCCTCGCGAGCCGGCGGGGGAAGCAGGCGGCCGACCGTGGGTGCGGCACGGAACGACGCCGGCGCCACCGGGCTCTTGGCGGAGAGCCGGACCTCGATGCGCGGCACGCGCACGATCGGACGCTCGGCGACCCGGGCCACGGTCAGGCTCGGAAGCTTCGTCTTGGCCGCCTTCTTCGCGGAACGCTTGGCGGCGGGCCTCGCCACCTTCTTGGTGAGCTTCTTCTTCACGGGCGCCTTCCTCTTCGCGGCACCCTTGACGGACTTCTTCTTCGCGGACTTCTGCTTCCCGGTCTTCTTCGCCATCGTGATCTCCTGTAGGGCGAAGGATTATAGACGCGCGACCTTGGTCCCGTACCGCTTGATGAGCGCGGGGACGAGGTATTCGCGCAGCGCCTCGTCGAGCCCGTGGCGCGGCGCGTGCCCCCAATCCTGTCGCGCGCGCGTGTCGTCGATGCTCTCCGGCCACGTGTCGACGATCGCCTGACGCCACGCCACCGGCGCGAACTCGATCGCCGCCTCGGGAAAGTGCTCCAGGG
>DASUAD010000031.1:0-9457 GCA_035763965.1 Thermoanaerobaculia bacterium
TACGCGGCGCTCGGGCTGGTGCACCAGCTCTGGCGTCCGCTACCCGGCCGCATCAAGGACTACATCGCGATGCCGAAGCCGAACTTCTACCAGTCTCTGCACACGACGGTGATGGGCGAGGCGGCTCAGCCGTTCGAGATCCAGATCCGCACTCGGGAGATGGACCTGATCTCGGAGCGGGGGATCGCGGCGCACTGGAAGTACAAGGAGGGACGGATCGGGCCACACGCCGACGACGAGCGTTTTCAGTGGCTCCGGCAGCTCGTCGATTGGCAGAGCGAAGTGTCCGATCCGCGGCAGTTCCTCTCCGCTCTGAAAGTCGACCTCTACCCCGACGAAGTCTACACGTTCACGCCGAAAGGCGAAGTGTTCGCGTTTCCCCGCGGCGCGACTCCGATCGACTTCGCCTACCGGGTCCACACCGACGTCGGGCACCGCTGCGTCGGGGCGCGGGTCAACGGAAAGCTCGTTCCTCTTCGAACCGCGCTCGCGAGCGGAGACATCGTGGAGGTCCTGACCGCGCCGAACCAGACGCCGTCCCGCGACTGGCTGTCGTTCGTGGCCACGAGCCGGGCGCGGCAGAAGATCCGACACTTCATCCAGGCGCAGGAGAAAGAGCGCGCCGTCGAGCTCGGTCGCCGGCTCCTCGACCGCGAGCTCAAGAAGTACAAGAAGACGATCAAGCGGCTCGAGTCGGAAGGAAAGCTGCAGGCGGAGCTGCCGAACTGGGGATTCTCCAGGCTCGAGGATCTCTACGCGGCCCTCGGGTACGGAAAGCTGGCGCCCAAGAACGCGCTCGAGAGGCTCGTTCCTCCCGAGGAGCTCGAGCATCCCGAGGCGGTCCGGCCGGAGACCGCGGTCTCCCGGGTCGTTCGAAAGATCCTTCCCTTCGGGGCTCCCGACATCACGGTCGTGGGGCACAACGACCTGCTCGCGTCTCTCGCCAAGTGCTGCAACCCCGTCCCGGGCGAAAAGATCCTGGGCTACATTACCCGCGGGCGGGGAGTGTCGGTTCACTCCGACAGCTGCCCGAACGTGCGGAACCTGCTCTACGACCCGGAGCGACAGATCGAGGTGGCCTGGGCGGGAGAGAAAGGCGCTTCGTACGAGATCGAGCTCGACGTCGTCACCGACGATCGACCGGGCCTCCTCGCCGACCTGACGCAGGCGATCGCGGGCGAAGGCTCGAACATCCGACGGATCGAGGCGCGGTCATCCGAGGATCGCAAGGGGTATGTCTCGGTTTCCCTGGAGACTTCGGACCTGAAGCACCTGGAGAAGATTTTCAGCCGGCTGAAAGGGATCTCGGGCGTGCGCGAGGTGATCCGGCGATACAACGTGCCCCGGGCGGGGCAGCGCGACTAGGACGCGGGAATCGAGAATCGGTAGTCGGTAATCGGGCGGCTCTTCGATTCCCGATTACCGATTCACGGCTTTCCGGACTCCCGGCTTGACCACCTTCCCCGACCGCAGGCACCGCGAACAGGCGTTGACCCTCCGGGTGGTGCCGTCCACCACCGCCCGCACGGACTGGAGGTTCAGGTGCCATTTGCGGCTCGAGACGTTGTGGGCATGGCTGACGTTGCGGCCCGTCATCGGCGTCTTTCCGCAGAAGTGGCAGTGCTGGGCCATGGCTCTCCTCGTTTCGGTGGCCGTGGTTTCGGCCTGATCAAAAGCCGGGCATCCTACAATGCCTGGCCAGCGGTTCACAATTCAAAGTTCAAGGTTTGAGCGCGTCGAAGGTCCTTGGAACCTCGGAGTTTGTGCCTCGGACCGGGCCGCACAGCGGCCCTAAGTATTGACCGGAGAAAAACTTTCTGCTATTTTCTCTCTCAGCCGAAATATCCCAAGGTAAAAGCCCAAACCGTATGAATTTTTTCGGTGGGGCGTAAGCGTGCTGTTCCGGAAGGCTAAGAACCTCGTTGGTCTCGACATCGGCTCGTCAGCCGTCAAGCTGGTCGAGCTGAAGGACGCCAAGGGCGGGGGGTACCGTCTCGTCAAGTCGGGCCTCGAGACACTCTCTCCCGAGGCGATCGTCGACGGCGCGATCATGGATTCCTCCCTCGTGGTCGATACCGTGAACCGCCTGGTTTCGGCGCTGAACGTTCGAAACCAGGATTTCGGGACTTCGGTCTCCGGCCACTCCGTCATCGTCAAGAAAATCTCGCTCCCGGCCATGTCGCCCGAGGAACTCTCGGAATCCATCCGCTGGGAGGCCGAGCAGTACGTCCCCTTCGACATCAACGACGTCAACCTCGACTACGTGGTGCTCGAATCGAGCGCCGGCGACACCATGGACGTCCTGCTGGTTGCCGTCAAAAAGGACAAGATCGGCGACTACACCAGCGTCATCTCGCAGGCGGGCCGTAACCCCCTGCTCGTGGACGTCGACGCCTTCGCGCTGCAGAATGCCTACGAGGCCAACTACCCGATCGAGGCGGGGAAGGTGGTCGCTCTCGTCAACGTCGGCGCCTCGGTCACGAACGTCAACATCCTCTCGGGGCCCAATACCGTCTTCTGGCGCGACATTTCCTTCGGCGGAAACCAGTACACCGACGCGATCCAGAAGCAGCTGACCCTGTCGTTCGACCAGGCCGAGAGCCTCAAGAAGGGGGAACGGGCGGCCGACCACTCCATGCAGGAGATCCTCCCGATCCTCCGCTCGGTGACCGACGATCTCGCGCAGGAGCTCCAGAAGACGTTCGACTTCTTCCAGGCAACCACGTCGACTTCGAAGATCGATCACCTGCTTCTTTCCGGAGGTTCGTCCCGGGTCGTGAACTTCGACACCCAGCTGAAGGACCGGTTCGGGATACCCGTCGAGGTGATGAACCCGTTCCGGCAGATCGACATCACGGGGACCTCCGTCTCGCCGGAGTGGCTGACGGAGAACGCGCCCAGTCTCGCGGTGGCGGTGGGCCTTGCGATCCGGCACGTTGGAGACGAAGCGGCTTGATCCGGATCAACCTTCTGACCGAGGCCCGCGCGGCCGCGGCGCGCAAGAAAACGGCGTTTCTTCCTTCCGGCGCCCGTCTGAACAACCTGATCCTGCTCGGCGGCGTCGCGGTCGGCATTCTCTACATCGGCATCATGGCGCTCGTCCTGACCACCAAGAGCCGCCGTCTCGACGAGGACATCGCGCGCGCCAACGAGGAGGTCGCGCGGCTGAGATCGATCATCGAGGAAGTCAAGGGCTACGAGCAGAAAAAGGCGAGCCTCGAGGCGAAGATCCAGCTGATCAACAACTTGAAAACCAACCAGAAAGGGCCCGTCCGCCTGATGGACGAAATCTCGAAGGCGCTCCCGGACCTCGTCTGGCTGACGGATCTGAACGTCTCCGGCCAGCAGGTCAATCTCAAGGGCCGGACGCTCTCGCCCAATGCGGTCGCCGCTTATCTCGAGAACATCAAGAAGAGTCCCTTCTTCGCGGAGCCGGTCTTCCGCAACCTCGGACGGGAAGGCGGATCGCAGGGCCTGTACACGTGGGATATGAGCCTGACGTTCACGCACGCCCAGGCTCTGTCGGTCGGACCATACACGGGGGCACCGAGCCCCGAGCCGCCGGAGCCGGCAGTTACGCCGGCGCCCGGCCCGTAGGAACGACGAGTGGCACTCGATCTCAAACTCGACGAGAAGCCCTGGTATTACGCGCTCGGCTACGGGCTTCTGATCGCCGCCGTCCTTGCGGGCGCGGTTCACTACGCGTGGTTCCGCAACCTGAACCGACAGATCAAGGACAAACAGGCGCAGCTCGAGGGCCTGCAGCAGGAGATTCAGAAAGGCCGCGCCGCGGAGCGCAAGCTCGGGCAGTTCCGCGAGGAAGTCCGACGGCTCGAGCTCGAGCTCGCGAAGCTCCTCCAGGTTCTTCCCTCGAAGCGGAACACCGAAGACCTCATCAAGCGGATCGAGACCCTGACGCGGCAGGGGGATTTCACGCTCAAGAAGTTCACACCCGGCGACTTCGTTCCCAAAGAGTTCTACGCGGAATGGCCCATCGACATCTCGCTGGAAGGCACGTACCACAACCTCGCGCTGTTCTTCGACCGGATGAGCCGCTTCTCGCGGATCATCAACGTCGAGGACCTCAAGATCGCGGCGCTCGCCAACGTGCCCCAGAAATCCATCTCCGCGAACTTCGTCGCCAAGACGTTCATCTACACGGGCGACGAGACGGCTCAGCCGGGAGCCGAGGGACAGCCCGGAGCCGGTCCAGCCGGGTCGGCGCCCGCGCCCGCGGTGTCGAGCGCCCAGAAACTGAAGGAACGCGCGGAAGGGAAGGGCGTCGAGTGAGGAGGCTCCTCTGCGCGGCCGCCGTCCTTGCGGGTCTTGCCGCCGTCGTCGCCGCGGCGGAGCCGACGCCCGCGCCCACTCCGGCGCCCACTCCGGGGTTGCGCTCGCCCGGGCAGGCGCTGATCGAGCAGGACGAGGCCGCGCTTGCGGGGCGCGCCTACACTTACGACCCGGCCGGCCGGCGCGACCCGTTCCGGTCGCTCCTCGTCCGGCCCGAGGACCGCGCTCGTGGCGAGCGGCCGCCGGGCATCGCGGGGATGTCGATCGACGACGTGGTCGTCCATGGAATCTGGAAAGTGCGCTCGGGATACGTCGCCCAGGTCCGCGCGACCGACAACAAGAGCTACCTCGTCCGGGCGGGAGACCTCCTCTACGACGGAGAAGTCACCCGCGTCGGTCCGAACGAGGTCGTGTTCCGCCAGAACATCAACGATCCGCAGAGCGTGAAGCCCTTTCGGGAAGTGACGAAGCAATTGAACGTGACGACCAGACCGTGAGGATCCGCGGGAGAAGGATTCCGGCGCGACGGGAGGGACGATGAGAAGGACTTTGAGAGCAGCCGCAACGGCGATCGCGACGATCGCCGTGCTTGCGGGGGCATCCGGATGCTCCGCCGTCCGGAAGACCAATAGCGCCTCCGCCGGGCCGACGAACTCCTCTCCGGCGGTCGCGCCGAGCTCCCCGGCGGCGGAACCCGCCGCGTCGGGCCAGGTCACTCAGGCGGCGTTCAACGAGGACGCCGACGGCGCACGCGTGGTCATCTCCGCCGATGCGCCGCTCCTCTACACGTCCTACGAGCCCCGGCCCGACCTCCTGGTGGTCGAGATGCCGGGAGTCCGGACCGCCGACGGGTTCACCGAGCCTCAAGCTGCGGGGTCTCTCGTGCAGTCGGTCCGCGTCGAGACGCTCGACGAGCTCGGCAAGCAGGTGACGCGACTCTCCGTCGAGCACCGCCCCGGGTTGAAGTACGAGCTTCGCTCGGTGGGCCGCGGGCTCGCCGTCGCCTTCGAGACGCCGCGCGAGGCATCGGCCGAGACCGCGCCGGTTCCGGCCCCGCCGCCCGTGGTGACGGAGCCGATCGCCCCACCCGCTCTCGTGCGCGCGGAGCTCGCGCACGCACTCGAGGAGGTCACCGCGGAGACCTCCCCGGACGGAGTCTCCGTCAATCTCCTCGCCGACGGGAACATCCAGGCCAGGGATTTCGTGCTGGCGAACCCGCCCCGCGTGGTCATCGATCTCCCCGGGGTGAAGAACGCGGTTCGCCGGAAGGTCCTCCCCGTCCGGGGAGGCCTCGTCTCCCGCGTGCGCGTCTCCCAGTTCCAGTCGGCGCCGGATCCGATCACCCGCATCGTCCTCGATCTCGTTCGTCCCACCGCGTACAGCGTGCGCGTGGACGGTGAGCGGCTCTCGGTCGTCGTCGGCTCAGGGGAGCCTGCCTCCCCGGCTGCCGCGCCGCCGCCGGTGGTCGTCGCCGAGGCCGAACCGGTCGTGGTGGCGGAAGCCGCGCCACCGAATCCTCCGGTCGAAAAGCCGGCCGAGGCGCCGCCGTCGCCCTCCCGGACTGAAATCGTCGCCCCGCCGCCCGAGCCGGCGGCCGCGGAGGCAGCGGCTCCGGCTCCCGCTCCGAGCGTGACCGAACCTCCGCCGCAGCCGGCGAGTCTTCCGAGCGAGCCCGCGGTTCAACAGACGCAGCCGGCGGCGCTGCCGCCCGGCGTCCGGCAGGCCCATCGCTCGCGCGCCCGTCCTTCGACCGAGCAACCGGCGACGAAGGAGGACGCACTCTTCGAGGCCGCAGCCGCGGTGCTCGCGCAGCAGGAGCAGGCCGCACAGGCGACCGAGATGACGGCCTTCCAGTCGCGAACGCTCGCCGAGGGCCAGACGCAATTCACCGGCGAGCCGATCTCGCTCGACCTGAAGGATGCGGACATCAAGGACGTGTTCCGCACGATCTCCCAGTTGACCGGCCTGAACATCGTCATCGATCCCGAGGTCCGGGGGACCGTCACGGTGCAGCTCGAGAACGTGCCCTGGGATCAGGCGCTCGACCTCATCCTGAAACAGAACAGTCTCGGGTACGTGCTCGAGAACAACATCATGCGGATCGCGACGACGCAGAAGCTCCAGGCCGAGGAAGGCGACCGCGCGCGTCTCGCCGAAGCCCGTCAGGCCGCGGAGCCGACCCGCACCGTCATCAAGAAGCTCTCGTACGCGCGAGCCGCGGAAATCACGCCGACGCTGAAGAGCATCATGTCGCGGCGCGGGGACATCGTCGTCGACACCCGGACCAACACGCTGATCATCCGCGAAATCCCGACGTTCCTGCCGGCCGTGCTCCAGTTGATCGACAACCTCGACACCGCGACGCCGCAGGTGATGATCGAGTCCCGCATCGTCGAGACGACGAAGACGCTCGGCCGCAGCCTCGGCATCAACTGGGGCTTCAACGGGGTCGCCGACGTCGCCCACGGCAACACGACGAACCTCGTGTTCCCGAACAACATCGACGGCGGGTTCCGCGTGGGGCTCGAGAACGGTCCCGTGGTCGGCTCGATCCGGCTCGGCAACATCCTCGACACGTTCAACCTCGATCTCTCTTTGACGGCCGCCGAGAACCAGGGTCTTCTCAAGATCATCTCGTCGCCCAAGCTCGCGGCCCTGACGAACACGGCCGCGATCATCCAGTCGGGCGTGCAGATCCCGGTCCAGACCACCGTCAACAACACGACGACGGTCATTTACGTGGACGCGACGCTCCGGCTCGAAGTCACTCCGCAGATCACCGCCGAGGGTACGATTCTGCTGAACGTCGTCGTTTCCAAGCGCGAGCCGGCGGTCGCGTTGAACCTCGCGCTCGGCAACAACGTCCCGTTGACGATTCGCGAATATCGCGGACAGGTTCTCGTGCGCGACGGCGGGACGACGGTCATCGGCGGCATCTTCCAGATCAACGACCAGGATCAGAACAACATGATTCCGGGACTCTGGAAGATCCCGATCCTCGGAAACCTCTTCCGCAACAAGACGCGCACCGAAAAGCACGATGAGCTGCTCATCTTCATCACCCCGCGGATTCTGCGATGAAGAAAAAGGACGGACCCATGAAGAAAAGAGCTCTGATCCTGGCGGCCCTCCTCGTCCTGGCGACGGTGCCGGCGTGCACGAACAAGGAAGGGGAGACCGAGGCTCCCGTCTTCATCACGGTGTCGCTCGAGCTGCAGCCCGGATTCGTCGACGTCGGAGCGCCGGCGCCGGTGCAGATCCAGACGATCGAGCTCGAGAGCCATCTGAAGAACCCGAGCCAGTCGGACCCGCAGGGTTTCGCGAACACGCAGATCAACAGCTACCAGGTTCGGTTCCGCAGGACCGACGGGGGCACGCGGGTTCCCGCGTTCAAGACGTACGGGGCCGGGATCGTCGTGCCATCGGGAGGAACTGCGACCCTGAACAACTTCCCGATCCTCGATGCAGTGGATCTCGGACTCTCGCCGTTCGACCAGCTCCTTCCGTTCAACGGAGGCGTCGATCGGGAAACGGGCCGGAACGAGATCGGGATCACCTTCGATCTGACCTTCTTCGGAACGACCGTCTCGGGCCACCGGGTCCAGAGCGAGACCGCCTCGGGAATCCTGATCTTTTCATGCGTGAGCTGTTTCTAGCTTCCGGGAGCAGCAGAGTAACGGAGGCCTTCATGCGCCGGATCGCCATCACCCTGACCGTTCTCGCGCTCGTGGCGGGCGCCTTCGGCTGCTCGTCCGACGCGCCGACGCCCCCCAAGACCGGGGGGCCAGGTGGAGGGGGGCCCACGGGAACGTCCGCCCTCCAGATCCGGCTCTTCACGAGCAATCCGAACCCCCCGGCCGGGACCTGCACGCTCATCCAGGCGGTCGTCACGCGAAACGGCGCGAACGTGCCCGACGGCACCGGAGTCGTCTTCTCGACCGACTTCGGGGTGTTCGCGCAGAACGGCCTCCCCCTCATTTCGGTCGTGACGCAAAACGGCTCTGCGCTGACGGCCGTCTGCTCCGAATTCCCGGGGGCTGCGGTCGTCCGCGCGACTTCGACGGTCGGGAGCGACACCGCCTCCGCCACGATCACGATCGCCTTCCAGCCGGCCTCCGCCGGAGCCGGACCGTTCGTCTCGTTCTGCGACCCGAGCTTCGGTCCGTCCACCGGCGGAACGGAGCTCGCGCTCCACGGCGGACGCTTCTGCCCGACCTCCGGATGTGCGGGAAACGAGGCGGCGAGCACGCGCGTGCTGTTCACCGTCAACGGCATCTCGCGCGAAGCGACGGTCACGAGCGTGACGAGCGACGTCATCAACGTCCTGACCCCCGGATTCCCGGAAGCCACGTCTCCGACGACTCCGGTCGAGATTCGAGTGACGCTGCGGTCGAACACTGCCGAGCCGGTCGTTCTGTCGCTGCCCAACTGCTTCGCGTTCGGGACCACGACGAGCACGACTCCGACGATCACCGCCGTGCTCCCGGCTTCGGGCGCGAACGAGGGCAACACACGCGTCACGATCATCGGAGCCGGCTTCGACGCCCAGGGCGGCGTCCAGGTCTTCTTCGGTGAGGTCGAGGCGACGATCGTCTCGGTGTCGTTCAACCAGATCGTCGTGCTGACACCACCCGCGTTCGGGTCCGGCCGCGACAACCTGAACGAGAGCGTCGACGTCCGGGTTCGGAACATCCGGTCCGGGCTCGAAACGACGCTGGAAGACGGGTATCGCTATACGCAGCCACTCCAGCTCATCTCGATCACGAACAACGAGCAGCGGCTGGACCAGCCGTTGACGCCCGTCACGATCTTCGGGCACGGGTTCCAGTCGCCGGTCGCGGTGACCATCGGCGGGCGCGCGGCGACGGTGATTTCGGTGTCCGAAAGCGAGCTCGTGGTGCTTCCCGCGCGGCCGCTGGATCCGGACTGCAACACCATCACGTCGTCGATCACGGTGACGAACATCAACACCGGTGATACGGCGAGTGGACTCTCGTTCACGTTTATCGGGGGCGGCCCGAACCGGCTCGACGTGACCTTCATCTCGCCCACGGCAGGGCCGGCGGGGACGGTTGTCACTGTGACCGGAACCAACCTGCCCTTGCAGCCCCAGGACGCGCTGGTCCGCTTCGGGAACATCCCGGCAACCGTCAGCTCTTCTTCGGTG
>DASUAD010000032.1:0-9691 GCA_035763965.1 Thermoanaerobaculia bacterium
ATGCTCGGACGTCTTTCGGCTCGGTGAAGATCGACGGCGTTCGCGAGAGCGTGGACGTCGTAAACCAGAACGGCTCGGTCGAGGTGTCCGCCGTGCCCGCGGGTTGTGCGCGTCTCACGCTGAAGACTTCGTTCGCGCCGCTCCGCGTGTATCTGCCCGAGAGCGCCGGCTACACGGTCTCGGCGCGGACCTCGTTCGGAAAGATCAACTCCGAGATCCCGGTCGCTTCCGGGTCGGCCCGGGGCGAGTCGCTCTCGGGGAAGATCGGCGACGGCCGCTGCGAGCTGACGCTCAACAACAGCAACGGAAACATCGAGCTGCTGAAGGGAACCGGACGCCGGTGATGAATGCCGGCGGATTCCGGCGCTTGCCGTGTCCCGTCGGCCGGCGACGGGACGTCCGAATCGGCCGGTCCGATCCGGACTTGCGGCCTCGCACCCAAAGGAATCCGCCGGCACATCGTCGATCCGTCTTCACTGCAGCAGCCGCTGAAACGCTTTCATGTCCTTCGACGTCTCGTAGAGGAGCTCTCCGGTCGCCACCGACACGACCGTGAAGCGCGGATGGGGGCCCGGCGTCTCGTTCCACGCGTCGATCGACAACCCGAGCCGCGCGCCGTCTCCGGAGTAGCCGGAGATCGAGCCGACGACGTGCGCCAGGGACCGATCCCGCAGCGGCCGCCCGTCGGAGAGAAACGCGATCTCGCGCGCCGGCTCGTCCTTGACGAGCGAAGCGACGACCGGCATGAGCGTGGTCGGCCCGACGACCTCGACCCACGCGGCGGACCTGCCGTCGGGAGAAAGGTGAAGAGACCCCGGCACCGGCAGGACCGGGACGGCCACCGTGCGTCGCGGGAGCTCGTGCGTGCTGCCGACGGACGTCCGCGACGTGAGCGTCAGCGCGCCGAGCTTCCCTTCGATCCGAACGACGCGCTCGACCGGTCCCACGCGCGCCCGGGCCTCCTGCGGGAACGAAAGGGTGCCGTCGCCGCGCATCGCGTGCAGGATCCCGGAACGCGAGATGAGCTTGCGGCCGTGCGACTTGTTCGCCAGCACGGCCGCCACGCGGCCGCCCGCCGGACCGACGCGGTTCTCGAGCGTCGCCAACTGGTCCGTCTTTCCGGTCGCGAGGAGATACCGTCCCAGCGCGAGCGACGCGCTCCCGAGACGGTCGGAGGCGGATACCAGAGCGGCCGGGTCGGACGCCGACTCGACGAGCTGGAGCCACGCGGCCGTCTCCTGCCACAGCGCGGAGAGCGAGGCACTGGTGGTCGGATAGCGCGAGCGCAGAAGGCCCGCCATCGCGCGGTCGCGCAGCCCCGAGAGATCGCCGGAGGATTGATTCTTCGTCAGCTCGAGCACCCGCAGGAACGCGTCGCCTCGATAGAAGTGCCGAAACGAGCCGCCCGGAAGGTCCGGACGCGTCTCGATCGCGAGGCCGGCGGGGTAGGTCGAGATCCCTTCGACGGTCGCGAGCGCCTCGGCCGTCTCTCCGAGCAGGAGCTCCACGGACGGGTCCGGCGTTCCGGCCTCCCTCAGCCGGTCGCTCGCCCGGAGGAGGAACGCGGCCGCGAGCCGGCGATACGTCTCCGTCCGCGCGAGGGTCCTCCCGACCGTCACGAGGTCGCGCGTGGCTTCCGCGCCTTCGGGAAAGACCGCGGTGACTTCGCGCGCGATGTATCCCGCCGCGGCGCCGCCCGGAGCCGGCGGCGTCGGGACCTCGACCTGGAGGAAACGCTCGCCGGCGGCGACGAGCTTCAGCCGTGTTCCCGCCGGGAGGACGGAGACGACGCGGGCGTTCGCTTTGGGCTTCTCGCGGAGCACGGCCTCACGGGGCATGACGAAGAGATCCGCGCCCGCGCACTCCTCGGGGAGGGCCTGGGCCGCCGTGAACGAAGGCGCGGTGAGAGTCAGCAGGCTGATCAGCAGCAGACCGGTGACCGGGATCCATCCCTGTGTCTTCATTGCGATCCTCGCTTTCCTCAGTTGGCTTTCGGGTTCTTGTTCGCCGCCTGCCGGGTCGCGGCGGTCCGCGCTCCGGATCGCGCCGGAGGCGCTTCGCCCCGAACAGCGCGCTTCACGACTTCGTCGGTGAACGCCTCTCCTCCGAGCGTGGGCGTCAGGATGACCTGGACGTTCTCGGAGAGACGATCCGCGAACGTCTTCGGGATGAGCAGCGGATTCTCCGAGACGAGCTCTGCTTCCCGCTCCAGGTTCTCGAACTGCGCGAGCGTCGTCGTGCGGATCGAATACGCTTCCGCATCCGCGATCGTCCGCCGCCGGTCCGCTTCGGCCGCGGCCTGGATCTTCGTGACGGTGGCCTCGGCTTCCGCGCGTTTGACCCGCGACTCTTTTTCCGCTTCCGCCTCGAGGCGCTTCTGCCGGATCTCCTTTTCCTTCTGCTCGAGGATGAACTTCATGGCGTCGGCCTCGGCGCGCGCCGCGATCAGCCGCCGGGCGGCGACCGCCTCCGCTTCCTTGACCTGCCGCGCCTTGACGGCTTCCGCCTCGAGGCGGTTGCGCTCGACTTCCTTGGCCTTCAGCTTCAGCGTCACGTCCATGCGCTCGGTGTTCTGGACTTCGTCCACCATCGCGACCCGGCCGCGCTCGTATTCGGCCGGCAGCACGACGTCGCCGATCAGGACTTCCTTCAGCTGGATTCCGCTCTCCGCAAGGCGTCCCCGCGCCTGCCGGGCCGCGACGTTCGCGAGCTCCTCCCGTTTGTCGCCCACGACCTGCGCGGCGGCGTAGCTCGGCGCGGCGGAGCGGAACGCGGCCGCGAGAACGGGCGCGACGAGCTCACGCTCGGGGTCGGGCGGCAGGGCGGCCCATTTCGAGAGCAGCCGCGCCCGGTCGATCGCCCACCTCGCCTGAACGCCGACCTGCGCGACGACGCCGTCCTTCGTCGAGACGTTGAAGCTCCCCTCCGGACCGGAGAGCAGCCGGTCGGAGATCCGCACGGCGTGGATCTGGTAGAGCGCTCGCGGTCGGAAATGCGTGCCGGGCGGAAGGACCTCGAGCGTTCCCGTGAGCCGGTTGACCGCGACCCCGACCGAGCCCGGCTGCACCGGCTGGAGGCTGCGCGCGCAGAACTTGTACGCGAGGAACGCTGCGAGTGCGATCGCGAGCGGGATCAGCGTCCGCTTGAACGGAAACTTCGACGGCGGGAAGCGTCGGCGCTTCAACCTCGAGAAGATGCGGTGAAAGAAGCCGTCCGAAGAGCGAGCGGGCGTCTCCGCCGGCTTCGGCGTCTGCGGCAGACCCTGCATGTCCATTCGGTCCTCCCGTCGTTCCGCGCGCTTGGAAATGGCGCGCTGGGAGGCAGACGACTTCACCGGACGTGCCTGCGGGAACGCCCGCAAAAGCGAGAGTCATCCAATCGGTGATCTTCATTTTGGAGATTCATGACGAGTTCCGGAGACTCTCGGCACTGGAGGGATAATGGCGGAGTGACCTCGGATCCGGAGGACCTCAAGGCGGCGGCCTTCCGTCTGAAACACGACCTGGGGAAGGCCGTTCGCTGGAATGCCCCGGCGGTTCGGGAGAGAGACCCCGAGGCCCTGCGCCTTCGGCTTGCGACGGACCTCCTCGAGACCCGCGTCGGAGCCGACGGTCGAGCGAGAAGCGCCGTACAGATCTTCGAAAGCTGGATGTCGGAGGAGGGGAAGCTCTTCGGCGCAGCGCCGGACTCGGCCGCGCGGCTCACCCGGATGTCCGCGGCGATCGATGCGATCCGGGCGCGCCTTCCGAGCCTCACGGATCTCGGGTGGGACGAACTCGTCGCGCTCGACGAGGCGTCGCTTCGGCTGCAGGAAGAGACCCGGGCGCTCTGGCAGGAGACCGCCTCCGCGGCCGAGAGCGGGTCCCCGCGATGAGCCGTCCGCGCATCCTCGTCATCGACGACCAGCCCCGCGCCGCCGACGTCCTCGCGCGCCGGGCGCCGGACCTGGGTTTCATCGAGGTGAGCGACCCCGCATCCGGCGCGACGCGCCGCCACGCCCGCTCCTTCCGCGAGGCGGAGCCGTTTTTCGCGAACTCCCGACGATTGCCGGATCTCGTCGTGCTCGACGTGAGGTTCGACCTCGCGGACGAGGACCTGCTCCCGGACCTCCGGCCGCTCGGGGACGGCGCGTCGGCGCGCAAGCTCCGCCAGGACCGGCGCGACCGGCAGGGGCTCTTGATCCTCGAGCGGCTGCGGCGACGTTTCCCGGACCTGGCGGTGGTATTGACGACCGCCTATACCGACATCCCGTTCGAGGAGGAAGCGCTGCGCCTCCGCGCGGACGCCTTCACCTACGCGGTCGGGGAGGAGGAGACGAGCGGGGAAGGGCTCCTGAAGCTCGTTCGCCGCATCCTCGAAGAGCGCGAGGCGCCGCTCTCGACCGGAAAGTTCTTCTGGGGCCGGAGCGCCGCGATGCGGGAGCTGCGCCGCCGGGTCCAGTCGCTCGCGCCGACTCCGCTTCCTCTTCTGGTGACCGGGCCGACCGGGACGGGGAAGAACATCCTGGTCCGCGAGGTCATCCACCCCGCTTCCGGACGGAAGGGCGCGTTCGTCTCCTTCGACTGCGCGACCGTCCCCGAGACGCTCCTCCAGGCCGCTCTCTTCGGCACGGTGCGGGGCGCATTTACCGGAGCGATCGTCGACCGGCCGGGAGTCTTCGAGGCCGCGCGAAACGGGACGCTTTTCTTAGACGAGATCGAGAACCTGACGCCCGACGCGCAGAAGACTCTCCTGACCGCACTGAACGAGGGGAAAACCCGCCGCGTCGGTTCGACGGTCGAAACCCCTCACTCC
This sequence comes from Thermoanaerobaculia bacterium, assembly GCA_035763965.1. GTDB lineage: Bacteria > Acidobacteriota > Thermoanaerobaculia > UBA5066 > Gp7-AA6 > Gp7-AA6. The sequence goes on from DASUAD010000032.1 coordinate 4,795, forward strand.
GCGCGGGTCGTCGCCGCGTCGAACATCGACCTCGCGGCGCGCGCGGGGGAGGGAACGTTCCGTTCGGACCTTCTCATGCGCCTGAACCCGGCCCTCGCTCTCGAGCTCCCGCGTCTTTCGGAACGGCGCGAAGACCTGCCCGAGCTCGCCGACCTCGTCGCGCGCGAATTCTTCCGCGATCCTGCGAACCGTCGCGAGGCTCTCTCCGCGGTGCGGGCCGCCGGCGGCCCCGAGCCCGACGGATCGATCGAGCTCGCCCGCGGGGAGGACGCGGTCTCCGCGAGCCGGGCATCCGTCGTGTTCGCGCTGCCCGCCAAGGCCTGGACGGCGATGACCCGCCATGCGTGGCCCGGCAACGTCCGGCAGTTCGAGATGGTTCTGACCGACGTGCTCGCGTCGGCGCTCTACGGCGGCCTCCCGCCTTCCATCGAACGGAGCGGCCGCGCCATCTTTTCGATCGAGGCGCGGATGGTGTTCGGTCTGTTGACCGGCGCGCGCGCCGCAGAGGCGGCGGCCGAGCGCTTCGTCCTCCCGCGCCCGCGGGCGTCGTCGGTCGCCGCGTTTCGAAAGGAGCTCGAACGCGCCGCGTTCCGCGCGATCTTCCACGAAGCCGGGGGCGACTTCGAAAAGATGTCCCGCCTGATGACGGGATCTTCGCGCGAGGCTCGCGCGGTGCGGCTGCGCTTCAACCGCCTCGGTCTTTCGGCGCGCGAAGAGAAATGATCCTCGCGGCGGCTCTCGTCGCGCTTTCGATCTCCCCGGGGCTCGGCCCCTCCTCCGCCTCCGGCGACGGAGGGTGCGCCGACGACCCGGCGGCTATCGCGGCCGAGGCCGACGCCCTGATCGCGGACGCGGGCCCGACGCCCGACGCCGCGACACTCGAGCAGGCCCGCCGCCTCTATCGCCGCGTGCGGGTCCTCGCCCCGTCCGCCGTCCATTCGCTGCGCGCGGCCGACCTCGCCTGTGCGGCCGGGGACGACGAGGAATGCGGCGACCTCCTCTCCCAGGTCGCCGAGGGCGGCGCCTCGCTGCTCTCTCCCGCCGACCGGTTGCTTCTCGCGCGACGCTCCGAGTCGCGCCGCGCGTGGCGCGAAGCGATCTCGCACTATCGGCAACTTCGGGTTTCCGCCGCCGACGCAGGCGTGCGGTCGTGGGCCGAGGAGAGAATCCGGCGCCTCGAGGTCGAGGCCGAAGCGCAATCGATCGCGGCGCCCGCGGCCATGGCGCCGCCCCCCGAGGCTCGGCTCGCGCTCGGCGAGGCGCGGCAGGCTCTCGGCGCGGGAAACTTCGCGAAGGCGCGCGAACGTCTCTCGGCGGCGAGGAGGCTCTCGCCGGACTGGCCCGAAGCGGCGCTCGTGCTCGCGGCGCTCGAGACGCGCGAGGGCCGCGTCCCCGAGGCCATCCGCGCCTATCGCGACGTGCTCGCCGCCGACCCCGGGCGGTTCGAGGCGCTCGTCGGGCTCGCGAACCTGCTCTGGGACGAGCCGGATCGCTCCGCGAAAGAAGAGGCGCTCGCGGCGACCGATCGGGCCGTCGAATCGCGGCCGGAAGCGCTGGCGCTCGTCAAGACGTCGGCCCTTCGCTGGGCCGAGTGGGGAGACGCGCCGAAGGCGCTCGCGCGCCTCGACGCCTACCGCCGCCGCGCGACCGCGGACGAGAAACGGGCGACCGAGGCACTGCGCGAGACGCTCGCCCGGCGGGTGGACGCGATCCTCTCGGGCCAGGCGCCGTCCGAGGAGCCGGACCCCGCGCAGCTCTCGTCGCCCGCCGTCGACGAGTGGAAAGTCGCGCAGGCGTACCTGCGCCGCGGAGATCCCGAGTCGCTCCTCGCGGCTCTCGATCACCTCCGCGAGGCCGAGCGGCTCGACCCGGCCTTCGCGCCCGCGCCGGAGCTCGCGGGCACGATCTACGAAAAGAGAGGCGAGCTCTCTCTCGCTCAGAGCGCCTACGAGCGCGCAATCTCCGCCGATCCGACCCGACCCGCGACGTACGAGCGTCTCGCGTTTCTTCTCGCCCGGCAGGGGGGCAGGGACGCGGACGCCGAGGAGGCGTGGCGGCGCGCGGAGCAGGCCGGCTCCTCGGAGGCGCTCTTCCGGCTCGCCGAGTCCGCGTCGCGAAAAGGCCGCCGCGGCGAGGCCCTCGCGATGTACCGGCGCTATCTCGCGGAGTCGCCGGGCGGAGTTCACGCCGAGGAGGCGTCGCGGTCGATCGCTAAGCTCGAGACGCGCCGCCGGTCGGCTCTCGCCGCGGGCGGCGCGATTGCCGCCCTCCTGCTCGTCGCGGCCGGGATCGTCCTCTACCGCCGCTCGACCGGCCGCACGTTCGAGGAGTGGATCCGGCGGTTCCCGGGCAGAGCGCGGGACGCTCGTCCGATCGTCGGCCGGCTGCGCCACGAGGTCGTGAAGCACGGTGGGCTGCTCCTGGCCGACGGCGCCCGGAAGCTCTCGGGACCGGATCCGGAAGCGATGCGTCGAACGGCGGCGCTCCTGCGCACTCGCCTGTTCGGCGATGCGGGGAGCCGGGGGCTCGTCCGCGAGTCGTCGGATGCGTTCGCGCGGCTGCAGTCACTGGCTCGGGAGGACGGGATCCGGCTCGACCTCTCCGGCAGGGACCCGCTCTTTTCGCCGATTGCCGGGGGCTCGCGAATCCTCGAAGACCTCGAAAGTCCGCTTTCGCGCGCTGCGGACGGAGACCCGGGTCGCGTCGGCCGGATCGTCGCGCGGCTCGAGCGGGCGGCGGATCTCTTCCGGTCGACCCGCGGCGCCGAGATCTCGCGACTTCTCGAGGAGGCCTCGTCGACCCGGACCCGCTTCGCGGATCTGCTCGACCTCGCCGCGACCGCCGGAGCGGAAAGATCCCTCGGCGCCTCGATCGATCTCGAGCCGCTCGGTCTGTTCTCGAACGGATCCGCCACGGTCGCGGTCCGCGTCGGCCGAGTCGACTGGGAAACGATCTGGCGGAACCTCTTCGCGAACGCGCTCGCCGCCGCCGGCGCGGAATCGTCGGTCGATCTGCGCCTCGGCGTTTCGGCCGAGATCGCGAGAGACCCGATCACCGGGACGCCGATCGCCCGGTTCGTCCTCGCCGACAATCTCGCGGCCCCGCTGACGACCGAGATGATCCGCGGCCGGGCAGCCGACCGCGGCTGGGGCGTCGTGGCCGATCTCGTTCGGCGGAACGATGGTTTCGTGGACATCGGTCCGCCTCCGACCCCCGCCTACCGGAAGGGAATCGTCCTCGAGGTGCCCGCCGTCGAGTCGAGGATCCCGGCATGACGTTTCCCCGCACGATCCTCGTCGTCGAGGACGGAACCGAGTACACGGACGCGTTCGAGAAGCTCGCCGATTGGGACTCGATCGAGCTCGTGCGGGCGGGCGACCGCGGCGAAGCCGCGCGACTTCTCGAGGAACGCCCTATCGACGCGATCTTCCTCGACGTCGTGTTCGACCGCACGCCTTCGAACCGGCTGGCGGGCGACCTCGCGGAGCAGGTCCGCCGGTTCGGAGGAGACCGGGCGCGCGCGGCGCGGCACCTCGCCGAGAACCAGGGGTTCTATCTGCTGGACGTTCTCGCGCCGCTCGTCGAAAGCGCGCTTCCGGTCGTGATTGCCTACGACTTTTCGGCCGAGCCGGAGCGGCTGGCAGCGCTGCGCGAAAAGCACGCGAACCTCTCGTGAGTCTCCGACGGCACCGCGATCTCGCAGGTGTTCGAGGCGCTCACCAGCGGTGGTAGGCGGGGTGGCCGTAGAATCGAAACGTGACGCGAGAGCTGAACGTCCTGGTCGAACGCGATCGCGAGGGCGTCTACGTGGCTTCGGTGCCCGAGCTCAAAGGATGCCACACGCAGGCGCGCTCTCTCGACGAGCTCATGGACCGCATCCGGGAAGCTGCCGAGCTTTGCCTCGAGGTACAGGGCAAGGAAGTGGACGAGCTCGAGTTCGTGGGCCTTCAGAGACTGACCATCGCGAAGTGAGCACACTGCCGAGCGTCACCGGCAGGCAGCTCATCGCGGCGCTCGGCAGAATCGGGTTCGAGGTCGTTCGAAACTCGCGGCAGCCACCACTCCCTTCGACACCCGGACGGACGGGCGACGGTTGTCCCCACCCATTCCGGAGAGACGATCGGCCGTGGCCTGTTATCGCGGATCTTGCGAGATTGCGAGATCACTCGGGAAGAACTGCGCCGAGCGCTTCGAGGCGCCTCACCACCGGTGGTAAGCGGGGTGTCCTTCCCTGACGGCGACGAAGGTGCCGCGGCAGGTCGCCGTCACCTTCCCGTTCGCCTCGAGCGTCGCGTCCACGACGGCGCGGTCGTCGCTCGACTCGACGACGTGCGCCCGCAGTGTGAGCGGGGCATCGATCGGTGTCGGGCGCGCCAGCTTGACGTGAAATTCGGCGGTGACCGTGCACGGCGGCGAGTCCGCGCCGGATTTTTTCATCAGGTGATACGCCGCGGTCCAGTTGCTGTGGCAGTCGAGCAGCGCCCCGGCGATCCCGCCGTTCAGAATCCCGTCGAAGGCCTGGTGGTGCGGCTCCGCCCGCCACTGCGTGACGACCTCGTCCCCCTCGACGTGGCTCTTGATCCGTAAGCCTTTGTCGTTCGCCGGCCCGCACCCGAAGCAGCGGTTGTTGGGCGCGTATGTGTCCTGAAGGTTCTGCATCGCGAGGTCCGATAGACTAACGCTTTCCCGGAAAAATCGCGGGGAGGCCTCGTGCGCTTCGCGAAAACATTCCTGGTGGTCGCCGGCGTTTCCCTTGCCCTTGGGAACCCTGTGGCCGCCGGAACGATCTTCGTGAAGTTCAACGCATCCGGCGCGAACAACGGAACGAACTGGACGGACGCGTACACCGATCTGCAGGCAGCGCTCGCGGCCTCGACATCCGGCGACGAAATCTGGG
>DASUAD010000033.1:0-6505 GCA_035763965.1 Thermoanaerobaculia bacterium
TCCTCGACGCCGCGCCGGTGGCGGGGCTCGGTCGTCCGGATGAAGTCGTCGTTCGCGATGTCGAAGGTCCGCCAGAGCTCGTGGTAGCGGGCGACGACGCGGTCCGCGAGCTCGATCGGCGCGATTCCCTGCGCGGCGGCCGCGCGCTCGATGTTCTGGCCGTGCTCGTCGGTGCCCGTGAGGTAGCGGGTCTTCTCGCCGATCAGGCGGCGGTAGCGCGTCAGGACGTCGCCGACCACCGTCGAATAGATGTGCCCGATGTGGGGCAGATCGTTCACGTAGTAGATCGGCGTGGTCGCGTAGAAGGTCTTCATCGGAAACGCGGAACGATACCAGCAAGCGGGGTCAGGTCTTCACGAGTCGAAGCAGTTCGAATTCGCCGCTGTTCCCTTGCCACCTTGCGCAGCTAGTGGCAAGTGGGGAATCTCGGACGTTCTCCGTTTGCCGTTTCCCGTTTCCCGTTTCCCGCCTTAGAGCAGGCCCGCCTCGCGAAAGGAGACGCAGCCTTCGCGGCCGACCACGACGTGGTCGAGGAGGCGGAGCCCCACCAGGTCCGCGGCGGAGGCGAGGCGGCGCGTGAACTCGCGGTCCTCGCGCGACGGCGACGGATCGCCCGACGGATGGTTGTGATAGACGATCAGAGCCGCCGCGTTGGAGAGGAGCGCGCGCTTCAACAACTCCCGCGGCTCGACGACGGCGCGGTCGAGCGTGCCGCGGTAGATCTCGGAGTCGTCGCGGAGCAGCCGGTTGCGGGCGTTCAGATAGAGCGCGCCCGTCCGCTCCTGGGTCCCGTCGCCGTGCGTCCGCCTCAGGTATTCCTTGACGAGCGCCGGCTCGTTGAAGAGGTCGCGCGCGGAGAGGGTCCCGGCAGCCAGGCGCCGGCCGACCTCGATCGCGGCCTCGATCGCCGACGCCCGCGCACGGCCGACCCCTTTTTCGCGCGCGAGCTCGCTGACGGTCAGGCTCGCGAGCCCCGCGAGGCCTCCATGAGCCGCGAGCAGCCGGCGCGCGCAGTCGAGGGCGCTCCCGCCGCGGGCTCCCGAGCCGAGAAGGAGCGCGAGGAGCTCTTCCGCCGAGAGCGCCGCCGGACCCGCCCGCGCGAGCCGCTCGCGGGGCCGCTCCTCGAGCGGCAGATCCCGGATTCGGAACGTCTCGGGGCTCATCGGATAATCGGCGCGATGGGAAGCTCGCCGATCCGCGCGCTGCTCCTCGTGGTCGGAATCCTCTTCGTCGCGGCGGCGGTCGCCTGGCCGGTCGTCTCCCGGTACTTCGGCCGGCTCCCGGGCGACATCGTCGTCCGCCGCCCCGGATTCACCTTCGTCTTCCCGCTCGTCACCTGTCTCCTATTGTCGCTACTCGTTTCGCTTCTCCTCTGGATCTTCCGGAGGTAGCGACGAGCTTTCGGTACAGCGCCTCGATCCGGTCGAGGCGGACGTCAGTCGAGAACCCGCTCTCGACGCGCTCGCGGGCAGCGCGGCCGAGCCGGGCGGCGAGATCCGCATCCGACAGCAGGCGCGAGAGAGCGGCCGCCGTCGCTCCCGGATCGCGCGGCGGCACGAGGAGTCCCGAGACCTCGTGCTCCACGAGCTCCGGGTTGCCTCCGGCGGCGCTCGCCACGACGGGTTTGCCGAGCGCCATTGCCTCGCGGATCGTGCCGGTGATTCCGAGCCCCTCGTAAGACAGGTCGACGACGACGTCTGCCGCGGCGAGCACGTCGGGCACGTCGGTGCGGAACCCGATCGGCCGAACCCGCTCCTCGATCTCTCTCTCTCTCGCGAACGCGCGGACCCGCTCCTTCTCCGCGTCGTCCTTGCACGCGACGATCGCGGCCGTGAACGCGGGGAATCCCGGAGCGAGGATCGCCGCCGCGGACACCAGGTCCCGCCACCCCTTCCATTCCCGTGCGCCGACCTGCACGACGAGCCTCGTGCCGGTAGCGATTCCCCACTCTTCGCGGACCTTCGAACCATCGGCTCGACCCGGGTCGAACCGGGCGAGGTCCACCCCGGCGTAGACGACGTGCACCTTCTCCGGCGGAACGCCGCCGGTCGCGACGACGATCTTCCGGATGTCTTCGCAGACCGTGACGACCGCGTCGAGCCGCACCCGGAACTTCAGCGCCGCGAAGGGATCGAGAGGGAACGAGACGCCGCGGTTGACGACGAGGACCGGGCGGCGGCGGGAGAAGAACGTCGCGAAGAGCGCCGCCGAGTGGGCGATCCCCTTGTGGACGTGGACGACGTCGGCACCCCGCTCTTCGAAGAGCCGTGCGAGGCGCCGGGCGCTCGCGAGGTCGAACTCGTGACGCAGCGGCAGCGGGAAGAACGGAATCCCCTCCTCCCGACTGCGCTCGGCGACCTCCCCTTCCGGCCGCGAGACGACACCCACCCGGTGCCCCCGCCGCGCGAGTCCGCGGGCGAGCTCGAACATCTGGACGACGCTGCCGGTCGTGAAGCTTCCCTTCTCCAGCACCTGGAGGACGGAAAGCGGCGGGCCGCTCAACCCGGGACCTCGAACCTCGAGCCGTGAACCCCGCTAGTCACCATCGGGCCACTCTCGCCCCGCCGCGTCGGGAACGAGAACGACCTTTCCGAACTGCCGCCCCGATTCCAGCAGCTCGTACGCAGCACGAGCTTCCGAGAGGGGGAAGACGCGGTCGATCCGAGGCGTCAGCCGTCCGGCGGCGACAGCCTGGAGGAGCGAGCGGAACTCGCGGTCGTTCGCCATCGTCGAGCCCAGGATCGCGAACTGCTTCCAGAAGATCAGCCGGATCTCCTCGACCGGGTTGGGTCCGCTCGTCGCGCCGCAGGTCACGATCCGGCCGCCGCGGCGGACGCTCTTCAACGACGTCATCCAGGTCTTCTCGCCGACCGAGTCGACGACGACGTCCACGCCGCGCCGGGCGGTGTGCCTCCGAACGGCGTCCCCGACCTTCTCCTTCTGGTAGTCGATCACGAGCTCCGCGCCGGCGGCACGCGCCGCGCCGGCCTTCTCCTCCCCCGAGGTCGTCGCGATGACCCGGGCGCCGCAAAGGAGAGCGATCTCCAGCGCCGCCCACGCGACGCCGCCGCCGACGCCGTGGATGAGCACCGTGTCGCCGGGACGGACCGAGCCGCGCGTCACGATCATGCGCCACGCCGTCTCGTAGGAGAGCGGAAACGCCGCCGCCTGCTCGAACGAGAGTCGGTCGGGAATCGGGAAGAGGTTTCGCGCCGGAAGGAGCGCCTTCTCGGCGAAGGTGCCCGGCGCGTGCTCGCCGACGATCCCGTACTTGACGCAGAGGGTCTGTTCTCCCGAGCGGCAGAACTCGCACGCCCCGCAGAAGAGGCCGGGCTGGACGAGAACGCGATCGCCGGGAGTCAGCCCGGTGACACCTTCGCCGATCTCTTCGACGATCCCCGCGCCGTCGGCTCCGGGCACCTGCGGAAGCGGAACGTCCGGGACTCCGTTGCGCACGAAGATGTCGAGGTGGTTCAACGCCGCCGCCCGGATGCCGACGACGACCTCGCCCGGACCGGGCCGGGGATCGGGCCAGTCCCCGTATTCGAGGACCTCGTTCCCGCCGTGGCGATGGAAGAAAACGGCCTTCATGAAGACGGGAAACGGTAAACGGGAAACGGGAAACGAAGCAAGCGGGTTCCGGTCGTTTTCCTCTTTTCGTTTCCCGTTTTCCGGCTCATTGGAGGTACCCGAGCGACTTCAGCTTCTCGAGGTACTCGCGATCCGTTTCGCGCGGCGGCGCTGTCGTGGTCGCGATCCGATCGCCGTACGTGTCGACCGTCGCGGTTTCCAGAGAGCCCGGCGGAAACAGGTCCGACGCCGGCCGGCCGGCCAGGTCGCGCGCCGCCGGAACTCCGGCGCGAGCGAGAAGCGACGGCGCGACGTCGAACGGACGGACGCGGACTTCCCGGGCCGGGAAGGCTCCATCGAAAACGACCACGCGCCCGCGCGCGCCGGGCGCCGGATGGCTCTCGGCAGCGATCACCACGAGCGCGATCTCGCCCCGGCGGCCCCGCGCGATCAGGCGGTCGAGCAGGAGCCAGAGTCGCGCGAGCGCGGCGCGCCGCCCGGCCGGATCGTCGCGAAGGATGTCCGCGCCCGGCAGGTAGACCGCCGCGAGCGCCCTGCCCGCCGAGCGTCGCTCGAATTCCTCGATCGCGACCGCGTCGGCATCCAGTCCTCCGGCGGACCGCGCGAGCACCTCTCGGTTCTCCACCACCTCGACGCCGTCCCACGGCCCCGAAGCCCACCACCCGACGGCGAGGGCCGGCAGACCCGCCGACCCGGCGACCTCCCAGAACGCCGGACTGCGCCTCTCCCAGGCGGAGACCGGCGCGCGCGTGACCGCGCGCGCGGCGAGACCGACGCCGCGGAAGTACCATGCCGTCGCGAGCGGCGGCCGGAGAGGCGGCAGGCCGAACGGTCGAACCCACTCGAGCGCGCGGACCCCGTGGCGCGCGGCCGGGACTCCCGTCGCGAGATCGGTCCAGATCTCCGCCGGCGAAGCGCGGCGCGCGTCCCACCATCCGGTTGCGCCGGCCGAGAGCATCCGGGCGATTGCGCTCTCGCCGGGGCCGTGGCGCGAGTCGAGCGCGAGGCCGTCGATCCCGACTGCGACCACGGTTCCGCGCCGCGGTGACGGCAGCGGAGGCGCGGGCCGAGCCGGTTCCCGATGCGTCGCGAAGACGACCACTGCGACCGACAGGGCCCCGGCCGCCGCGAAACCGAGGATCGCGCGGCGGGGGCGCTCCGGAAGGCGGCCGGACCTCGTGAACGCGCGCGCGAGGAACGCCGCGCGGACCGTCGCGCCGGCGAGAAGCGCGGCGAGCGAGACCGGCACGCCCCAGACGAGGGCGGTCGAGGGGCGGTCGGCGCCGAGCCGCCAGGTTCCCGCGAGCCACACGGCGAGTACGCCGATCGCCGCGATGAGCGCGGACACGGCCGCGTCGCGACCGGGGCGGCGGGACCGCGCGGCAGCGAGCAGGAGCATGGCCGCGAAGACGCCGGCGGGAAGGAGCGCGACGATCGCGAGCTCGAGGAAGAGGAGCGCGACCGACCGCGGCGACCCGCCGTAGCGAAACTGGGACGATGCGACCGCCGCCGTCTCGGCGAGGGCGAGAGCGATCGCGCCGGCCGCGAGGACGGGGACGAAGAAGCCGGAGAGATCCTCGAGCGCGCGGCGGAAGACGAAACGCTCGACGGTGCCGTGCAGGTAGCCGAGCCGGCGGAGCCGCTCGCGCGCTTCTTCGAGCGTCGGGCGCGGAGGAGCCTCGCTCACGAGCGGCGCTCGCGCACGTATCGCGCGAGGTCGGCGAGAACGGCGCCGCGGCGGCGGAACGGGGCGAGAGCGGTCAGGGCCGTGTCGAGCAGCTCGGCGACGAGAGCGCGGCAGAGATCCGCGCCGAGGACCGTCGCGAAATTTGCCCGGTGGGCGTCGCGATGGGTGTCCTTCCCGAGCTCGCCCGGGTCGCCCTCCCGATCGAGCAGGTCGTCGGTTATCTGGAAGGCAAGGCCGAGGTTGCGCGCGTAGAGCGTGAGCGCCTCGAGCGCCCCCTCGGTCGCGCGGCCGGCGAGCGCTCCGCCGCGGACCGCCGCGACGAACAGCGCGCCGGTCTTGCGCGCGTGGATCCCTTCGAGCTCGTCGAGGTCGATCGCCGCGGGGTTCGCGGCGAGGTCAGCCGCCTGACCTCCGCAACAGCCCGCCGCTCCCACCGCGACGGCGAGCTCCTCGACGATCCGGGCCCGGACGCCGGCCGGGATCTCCGGCTCGCGCGCCAGCGTCTCGAACGCACGCGCGAGAAGTGTGACGGAGGCGAGCTCTGCGGTCGCCGACCCGTAGACGAGGTGGAGTGCGGGACGCCCGCGGCGGCGCGCGGCGTCGTCCATCGACGGAAGGTCGTCGAGAACGAGCGAAGCGCAGTGGACGTATTCGACCGCGACCGCCACGGCGAGCGGGCCCGCCGGTTTCGCCCGCACGAGCTCGCCGGCCGCCATCGCGACGAACGGTCGGACGCGCTTTCCGGGAGTGAGGACCGCGTACTCGACGGCCTCGCGCAGGGCGCCGGCGCTCCGAGCGGGGACCGGCAGGTTCCGCTCGAGCGCGGATTCGAGAGCGGGGCGCGACGCGGCTGCGTACCGCTCGAAAGCGCCTCCGGAGAACGGCGAGGGAGCTCGACTTCCGGCCAATGTCGCCCGGCCTCAGTTCTCAGTCGTCGAGCTGAGAGCCGAGAGCTCGGGCACCTGACAACCGCGACTTCCTAGGACTTGAAGGTCGTCAGGGCCTCCGGCTCCGACTCGTAAACGTCGAACACCGTGATGAGCTGCGTGACGGTGAGCACGTCGGTGATTTTCGGAGGCAGGTGGAGGAGCTTCAGCTTTCCGCCCTTGTTCGTCACGGAGGTGTAGCACCCGACGAGCTCGCCGATCCCGGACGAATCGATGGTCGTCACTTCCTGCATGTTGATCAGGATGTTCTTCTTGCCCTTCTCGACGAGACCGTTGATGA